>NZ_DASYZI010000171.1:0-36724 GCF_035946395.1 Actinocrinis sp. | reverse complement strand
TTGCCGCCGCCGGGCAGCCCGTTTCCGGTCGGCGCGGAGATCCCGCCGGTGGACGCCGTCAGGCTCGGCGCGACCTTGTCGATCACGAACGCGGCGGCGAAGCCGAGGCCGATGCCGAGCGCGCCGCCGATCAGGCCGGTGACGATCGCCTCGCCCATGACCTGCCGCACCACCCGGGGCGAGGTCCAGCCCAGCGCCTTGAGCGTGCCGAACTCGCGCACCCGCCGGCTGACCGCCGACATGGTGAACAGCGCGGCGACGGCGAACGCGGCGGCCAGCACCGCGATGGACAGCCACCTGCCCAGGTTGTTCGCCAGCGAGGCGGCCGAGGAGATCGAGCCGGTGACCGACTTGGCCAGGTCGGCCGAGGTGGTCACGGTGGCCGACGAGTCGGCCTTCTTGATCGCCGCGGCGACCGCGTCGATCTGCGTCGCGTTGCCGGCCCGCACATAGACCGTGGTCACGTTGCCGGTCTGCGATGAGAGCTTCTGCGCCACGGCCAGTGGGATGTAGACGTTCGTCGAGTTCGAGCCGGACACCAGGCCGATGATGGTGAACGACTTGCTGCCGAGCGTGACGGTGCCGCCCGGCTTCAGGCTCTTGGACGACGCATAGGACTGCGTCACCACGGCGACGTTCGAGTCGGCGTCGGCGGCCGTCAGCATCCGGCCGGAGCCGAGCGTGAGCGAGGAGGTCGGGCCTACGGTCAGGTTCGAGGTGTCCACGCCCATGACCGAGGTCGCGTCGAAGGACCCGCCGCCGGAGGCCGGACCGCCGAAGAAGCGTCCGCCGCCGTTGCCACCGCTCCCGCTCCCGCCGCTCGGGCCGCCGCCGGTGTCCGGCTGCTGGGAGAACTGCTGCGTCACCGTGGTGCTGATGTTGAAGTCGTTGAGCGACAACGAACCGACCGCGGCGGATACTCCACCGACGTCCTTGATCTTCGTCAGTGCCGCGGATGTGATCGCCGACGTGCCCGGCGACAGCACCAGGTTGTCCGTGCTCGTGGTCGACGACTTGGTGCCGCTGCTCGAACCGGCGCCGGGACCGCGGAAGTCGAACTGCTGCCGCCCGCTGCCCGCCGCCGCGGTGCCGGTGACGGTCATGTCGGTCCCGACGCCGTAGAGCGAATGCAGCACGGTGTTCTGCGCTGCATTCACCCCGGCGGACGCAGCCGTCACGGTGATCGTCAGGCCGATGCCCAAGGCCAGGCCGAGGGCGATCATGAACGCCTGCCGTCCGCGTCTGCGTAGCTCCCTGGTCAGATAGGTGAAGAACATCGAGGGTCCTCGGAGGTCGGAATTGATGTCGCGACGACTCTCGGACCTGTGGCTCACCAGGACATGAGCTGGCTATGAGAAGCGGATGAGTGACCGTATCGTTACAACTCTTCCGAAGCCGAGGTCACAGCCCACTGATGGACCGTGCCGCGGTGGATGGCGGCGTAAATGCGGTCCCGCAACACGTTCGCGTCGTGGTCGGTGAGTGTGCGCTCAAGGTCCCGCAGTACGACGCGTACAAGCACGTTGTCCTGATCCTCACGCGCGCCGAGCCGCTCACGGGCAGCGGCGGGTAAGTCAGTGCCGGGTGTACGCGACAGGATCTCGACCGCCTCGACCTGTGCGGCGCCCGGCCCGAGCGCCTCGCGAACCCGATCGCCGAGGTCTTCGGCCAGGTCATCCGGATCGATGGCGACGGACAGGTCACGGCGGATCGGTGGCATCGCGGACACGGCGCGGTATGGCGTGAGGTCCTGCATCTGCCCGGCGATCCGCGGATCGGCAGCGCGTAGCAGCCGGATGTCCGGCACGCTCTTGATCAGCATCAGCAAGCGGTCCAGCCCCATGCCGAGGGCCAGACCGGTGTACGAGTCGCCGAGTCCGGCACGAGCGAGCACCTGAGGGTGCGCCAGACCGCCTTCGGCCACTTCGACGAGCTCAGTGGCTTGACGCACGTCGACTTGCTGACCGTGAAGTGTGTAGGGGTGAACGCGCGGGTCCAGTTGATGTGGTACGCCGGGCAGTAGTGCGTCGAGGATGGCCGCGACCATTTCGCGCAGATCCGCATCACCCAACGCAGCGCGGTGGCTTATACGCCACAAGTCCACCTGATGCGGCGTACCCGTGTGCAGCCGGTCAATGGCATCGCGTCGGTAGACGACGCCAGGGCACACCAACAGCACGTCGTCCGCGGGGGAGTGTGCTAACGCGCGCAGTGCTGCCGGAATCAGCGCACTGGAATGGCTACGCAGCATGCGCCGCTCATCGACATAGCGCGTATAACGCGCATCGCGCGTGACGTCGGCCGGGTCGTAGCCGAGCAGGTCGTAGTTGTCTGCGACAGGCACGATGCGCCCGCCACGGTGCCAGCGAACGTTGCAGCCCCAGTGAGTGGCGAGCGCGCTGACTGCGCGTTCGAGAACGAGTTGTACCGCGTGTGTGCCCTGAGCCGGGTCGGTCAGGTCACGCACGGCCAAGTCGTGTGTGAGCTGTTCGGGTGAAAGTGCTACGAGCACGGCCGGACTCCCTTTGGATCTTGATCGGAATTCGAGTGAGCGGAACGGGAAAGTCCCCTGGACCCATTCGCTCGGGCTCGATTCCGTGGGAGTCGCGTTGCGGCCTTAACCGGCCGAGACGTGGCGAAGTGCGACCCCTGTGGTACCCGATCGGGACCAGGGGCCGATAAATCGGTAAGTGATTACTACCGAGGCCACGACAACAGGGTACGCCGCCGCACGTCAGCGATCGACGTAATTCCTGTACGCGCCGGATTGATGTATGCAAAGTTGAGTCCGTTGGCGCTGTGAGCCTGGGAGCGGGGAGTTGGAGAGTGGGGAAATGGGGGAGTTGCCGACACAGCGAGTGCCGCTGATCATCGTCGACTCGGCCAACGTCGTCGGCTCGGTGCCGGACGGTTGGTGGCGTGACCGGCGCGGGGCGGCCGTTCGGTTGCGCGATTCGCTCGCCGGACTGACGGCCAATGGGATGAACAGTGCCGGTCTGCCCGACTGGGCACGGCAGGGACCGCTCGACGTCGTACTCGTGGTCGAAGGCGCGGCTCGCGGCGTCGCGAGCACCGAAACGGTTCGAGTCGTCAGCGCGGCGGGCATCGGCGACGACACCATCGTCGAACTGGCGACGAATGAGGGCGCCGGTCGGCACTGTCTCGTGGTGACCGCCGATCGGGCACTGCGAGCGCGCGTCGAGCACGTCGGCGCCGTGACCTGCGGTCCATCCTCGCTGCGGCGGTAAGCACTGAGCGCGGTGGGCATTGCCGTTTGCCCGCGCCGAACTCGCTTCGGCGCGGGCAAAACGCTCTCCTCGGACTTAACCGTGGCCGGCGGCGCCGGGTCAGCCGACACACAGCGGCGGTCGTCCTTACAGCCGCCCGCAAGGCGACGGTTAAGTCCGAAGAGCTGCAAAAACGACGGCGACAGCTACGAGCGGGCCAGGGCGCTGCGGCGGTCCGGATACGCGCGGATGTCGATGATTTGCGCGTCGTCGATGGTGAGGACCTGGTAGAGCTGTTGCGGTGGCGCTGGTCTGGCGCCTTCGGCCTGGCGGCTCACGGCGAGTCCGAGTACGACGGCGTCGCGGTCCACTTCCACGCTGCGCACGGTCGACGTCATTCCCTCGGCGAGCATGCCCCGGTACCAGTCGATGACCTCGGCGCTGTTCTGGCACACCCCGGTCCAGTGGACGTCGGGATGCAGGAGCGAAGCGAGCAGGTCGAGGTCACGTTCGCGGTAGGCGGCTTCGATGTGCCGGGCGATCTCCGCCGGCACGCCGGTGCCGATCGAGCCGGACGGTTCGCTCCGGTCGCTTGGCTCGTGCTCCGGTCGGTCGTCTGATCGTGGCTCGGTCGGCTGCGCGGCCGGCTCGTCGTCGGGAGTGATGCCGTGGCGCCGCAGGAAGTCGGCGACCTGCTCGCTGGGCGGCTTCTGCTTGACCCACACGTCACGTTGCGACGCGCCCGCGTCGAGGAGCAGGCGAATCGTCTCGATCCAGTCACCCGGCTCGTCGGCCTGCTCGCCACTGCCGACTGTGGCGTAGGCCAGCGGCGTCGCGTCGAACCGGGTGTCGCGAGCGTTGGTGTCGGCCCCCGCGTCAAGCAGCAGCCGGACCGCTGCCGCGTTGCCGAAATAGGCGGCGTTATGCAGCGGCTGTTCGCCCAAGTCGTTGCGTGTGTGAGGGGAGAGGCCGAGGTCGAGCATGAGCGCGAGCGTCTCGGGCGGCCGGGAGCCGGCTGCGTCGACGATCACGGCTTGGTCTTGCTCGGTCAATCGCTCTGACAAGCCGGGGTCATCGGCACGCAGTCGTTCGGCGGTGCGGCGGTCGCCGTTAAGGCAGGCGCCGATGAACCGGTCGACGTCGGTCCCGTCGTCGTCAGCGCCCTGAGCGCGCAGGTGTGCGGCGATGTCGTTCTTACCGGCCCGCACCGCATGGCGTAGGGCGGAGACGCCATCCCCGTCGCTGGCTTGTGGATTCGCTCCGGCATCGAGCAGGGCGATGATCACGGGCAACGAGACGATCGCGGCAGCCTCCGGCAATGCCCTGGTCGCCGCGTGTGCTGCGCGGTCCGCACCCCCACTCGTTTCGAGACTGTCGAGTAGCAGCGACATCGCAACGGGATCATCGGCGTACGTGGCGGCCCCGACAGCCCAGGTTCCGGTCACGCGGGCGCCGTGCGACAATAGCAACTTCAGGCATCGGTGGCGACGGTGACCGGCCGCCTCGCCGATCGGCTGGCCCATGTCGGGGTTGGCTCCGGCGTCGAGCAGCACTTCGGCGATGTCCGGGTTGTCGACGTCCACCGATCCCTTGAGCGCCGAGCGGAATTGGGGCCGACCCCCGTCGTTGGTGTTCGCACTGGCCCCGGCGCTCAGCAGGAGGCGGACCACCTCGGCCATCGCGGGTGCCCGGCCGGGTTCGATCTGGTGCCAACGCGAGTAACAGGCGTACAGCAATGGCGGCCAGCCGCGCTCAGCGTCGAGGGCCACTGCCGCTGCGGGATCGGCTTCGAGTAGCCGCCGCGCCGCGCCTACGTCGCCGAGCACGCTCGCGGCGAGCAGACTGCGGCCAGCGATCTCCGGATCGGCGCGGAGCAGTTCCCGCGCCTGCTGCATGCGGCCCTCGACCGAGGCGGCTGCGAATGCCGACACGACTTGGCGTGACGCCGCCTCGGCCTCGATGGCCGCTTTGAGCTTTGGCCAGCTGGGAAAGCCCGACTCGCGGGCGATGACCAGCTGGGCGGCGGCCAGACTGACCTCGCCCTGGAGCGGTGAGCGGTGATGGCGGGCGAACCGCGCTTCGGCGGTGGCGTCCCCCTGGCGAGCCGCATCGCGCAGTTCCTTCGCGCGGCGGCGCAGCTGATCCAGATCGGGGCGCTCGGGAAGCGGATCAGACATGGCGTCTCCCTCCGTCGCCTGCGGTCCGCTGCTCAGGCCGAGGAAGAGGCCAAAACCACAGTGCGTGGTGGTTCGGAGGTGGACTCAGTCCTTCCCGCGGACCCGGGGGCACCCTCCCGGCGCCACCCGAAATACTAGTGCCCTGGCGGTCGCCGAGGTACTTGTGCTGTGGCGGCCGGCCTTCGCCCGCAAGCGAGGCGCGCCGGGTCGGCGTGTGGCAAGGCACGCAAACGCCCACGCACTGGTGGTTGTGCGTGGGCGTTTCCGCAACGCAGCCAGAGGTCGTCATGGGGCGCCGAGCAGGGCGAATACTGGCGGTTACAGCACAGGTGCTAACGCGTTGCCGGTGCGCTGGGAGGGGCTGACCCGGCGCACCGGCGGTCTATGGGGCGAGTTAGGTCGCTGAGCACGACACCACGGTCATGCCCGTTGCCGTCCCGGTGCCTTGGAACCCGAAGTTGGTGGTCTGCCCGGCGCCGACGCTGCCGTCGTAGCTGACATTGGCGAAGTGCATCGTGCCGGCGCCGCTGGCCGTTGCGTTCCAGGTACTGGTGACCACCGCGCTCGATGGCAGGTTAATGGTCACCGTCCAACTGCTGATCGCGGAGGCGCCTGCCGTCACGTTGACGCTGACCGTGAAGCCGCCGGCCCACTGGTTGAGCGCCGGCACCGCCGTGCAGCCACCCGGCGGTGGATTGCTGGGCGAGCTGCTCGGTGAAGGCGAGGCGGACGGAGAGCTTGACGGCGAGGACGAAGGCGAGTTCGACGGGCTCGGGCTCGCCGAGGGCGATGGTGACGATGAAGGCGAAGCGCTCGGCGAGGTCGAAGGCGTCGGGGAGGAGCTCGACTGGCTGAGGGTCGGAGTCGTCCAGTTCCGCCACTGCGAGAGGTCGCCGGCCTTGAGGCTGGAGATCCGGAACACGCCGGGGGCGGTGCCGGTGCCCTTCAGGAACTTCTGGATGCTCTGCTGCAACGGAGCCGTCCACTCGGGACGTACCGCGCAGTGCGTACCGTCCGCCACGTCGGACCAGTAGCTGATGTTCGGCCCCGCGCCGAGCGCCGTGTAGATCTCCCGGCCGCCCAGGGCCGACACGCTGCCGGACTTGGCGGCGAGCCAGTCGATGTGCGGGTTCTCCATGATGAACGCGCCGCGCGGCGCGATCATCCCGACGACTTCGTCCGTGTCGATCGGCAGCGTGGTCGGGTCGGACGTGAAGGCGCTGAACGCGTCGCCCACCCAGGGCTGTTCGTTGTAGGCCTCGCCCAGCGGCTGCGCGCCGCTCTCGCCGGGAATCCCGCGGAAGATCGGAACGCCGTCGGTGCCCGACTCGACCGGCATCGTCAACGCGATGCGCTGATCGAACGCGCCGGCCACGAAGGCGCCCTTGCCATACCGCGAGCAGCCGGTGACGCCGACTGAATTGGCCAGGATGTTGCCGCCCGACTGGTTGATGACGTCGATGATGCGGCTGACGCCCCAGGCCCAGGCCATCAGCAGCCCGGTGGTGCTCGTCGAGCCGTAGAGGGTGTAGTACACGCCGGACTTAGCGTTACGCGCCGTGCCCTCCGCGCCGACGTTGAGCGGGTTGTAGTTGATGACGGCCGCGCCGGAGGACAGGATCGTGGCGGTGTCCACACCGACACCCCCGTAGACGATGACGGCGGGGAACGGCCCGGTGCCGCTCGGCAGGGTGACGCCGGCCGAGAAGCTGCCGCTCTTCCCGCTGTCCGAGACGTTCACCGTGATGTTGGTGCTGGAGACCGTGCCCGTGACGGACGCGGGCTTGCCCGCCTTCTGGCCGTACACGTACTTCTCGGACAGTTGCAGGATCTCTTCGCGCCGGCACGTCCAGTCGGAGGTGGACGTGATGCGGGAGCCGTTCAGCTTCGTGAAGGGATCGGGGAGCAGGGAGTTGCTGGTCAGGCTGCCCGGCAGCGTCACCGCGCAGCCGGCGCCGTCGTCCTCGACGGTGCTCGTGAGGGCCGCGGGCGACGCGGCGATCGTCGCGGTCGCCGTGCGCGCCGTGACCGTTTCCGCTCCGGCGGCCATCAGCGCGGCCACCACCGCCATGACGACCGCTGAGCGGAGCTTGGGGATGCTCGATCTGATCATCACGAGCACGCTCTCCTTCCCTGGGGGTGCGAGGTGTGATCGTGATTCATGATCACGATTGTCGGCACGACGAGCGTCGAACGGCTCTCGAACGGCGTCAACAGAGCCCTGGCATCGTCGAAAAGTTTCGGATGCCGGGGGCGGGTGATCGGCGGGTGCGGGTGCGGCCAGGCACCATCAGCGTGCGGATATACGAGGCACGGCGCCGACCAGGTCACCTGCTGCTATGGGTTCTACACCGCGCTTTCGGTCTGCGGCGGCGTCGGGGCGAGTCGGCACGATCACGGCAAACGTCGTTACGGATTCCGGAAGTTTCGAGAAGAGTGCCTGGAAACTTCCACGACATCGCGGGCTCGCGGTGTACCCGGTCGATCACTCGTCCGACCCGGCAGGGAAGGATAGGAACCGCGGCCCGGTTCGCATGAGGGCACGGCACGGGCAATACCTGAGACATCCGGTGCCCGAGGCGCAATTGCAACGCAATCGGTGGAGGCACGATGGCTGAGCAGCGACACGGACCGACTCGGACGGGCATGCGGCGTGCGCTGCACCGCGCCGAGCAGGGGGTCGCCCTGGATCTCACCGAGGCGGAGGTGCTGCTCCAGGCGCACGGCGAAGATCTGGCGACGCTGTCAGGCATCGCGGCACGCGTGCGGGACGCCGGACTTGCGCAGGCCGGGCGTCCGGGCGTGATCACCTATTCGCGGAAGGTCTTCATACCGCTCACGCGGCTGTGCCGAGACCGCTGTGGTTACTGCACGTTCGTCACGGTTCCGGGCAAACTGCGGCGTGACGGCCACGGCATGTTCCTCTCGCCTGACGAAGTGCTGGACATTGCCCGAAAGGGTGCGGCGCTCGGATGTAAGGAAGCGCTGTTCACGCTTGGAGACCGGCCGGAGGATAGGTGGCCGGAGGCTCGTGAATGGCTCGATGCTCACGGTTACGACGACACGCTCGCCTACGTGCGCGCGATGGCGATCCGCACGCTTGAGGAGACGGGATTGCTGCCGCACGTCAACCCTGGCGTGCTGACTTGGACGGACATCCAGCGCCTCAAGCCGGTCGCTCCGTCCATGGGCATGATGCTTGAGACCACAGCCACGCGCCTGTGGTCCGAGCCCGGCGGCCCACACTACGGTTCGCCGGATAAGGAACCTGCGGTGCGGCTGAGGGTACTGGAGGACGCGGGGCGATCCAGCGTGCCCTTCACGACGGGGCTGCTGATCGGCATCGGGGAAACGTACGCGGAACGCGCCGACGCGCTGTTCGCGATACGGCGCGTGCAGCGTCAGTATCAGGGAATTCAAGAGATCATCGTCCAGAACTTCCGGGCCAAGCCGGACACGGCCATGCGCCGCGCCGCCGACGCGGATCTGGGTGAACTGGCGGCCACGATCGCGGTGGCGCGGCTGATCCTCGGCCCGGCCGCACGCATCCAGGCCCCGCCCAACCTGGTCGGCGAGCAGTACGCGCAGATGATCAACGCCGGGATCGACGACTGGGGTGGCGTCTCTCCGCTGACTCCGGACCATGTGAATCCGGAGCGCCCGTGGC
The DNA here is from genome assembly GCF_035946395.1 of Actinocrinis sp. Classification (NCBI taxonomy): domain Bacteria; kingdom Bacillati; phylum Actinomycetota; class Actinomycetes; order Catenulisporales; family Actinospicaceae; genus Actinocrinis; species Actinocrinis sp. The sequence goes on along the minus strand of NZ_DASYZI010000171.1, from coordinate 27,653 downwards.
CGCACATCGAGGAACTCGCGGCCCGCACCGCCGACCTCGGGTTCACGCTGCGCGAGCGCCTGACGATCTATCCCGAGTACATCCGGCGCGGCGAACCGTGGCTGGACCCCAGACTCGTGCCGCACGTGCGCGCGCTGGTCGATCCGGCGACCGGCCTCGCCGACGAGGACGCCGCCGTCGAGGGACGACCGTGGCAGGAGCCTGACGCGGTGCTGAACGCGAGTGGCCGAACCGATCTGCACGCGGCGATCGACGTGGAGGGACGCACCGAGGACCGGCGCGGGGACTTCGACGTCGTCTACGGGGACTGGAACGAACTGCGCGAGGCGGTGCGGACCGGCCGGCAAGCGGCGGTGGACAAAGCTGCTGTGGGCAGTGGCGCGCTGACCAGGCTCGACGGCGATGTGCGGGAGGCGCTCCGCGTCGCCGAGTCCGATCCGACTCGCCTGACGGACGCTCAGGCGCTGGCGCTCTTCGGCACCGCGTACCGCGCCGAGCACGCCGGAGCGCTGGACGAGCTGTGCCGTATCGCGGACGACCTGCGCCGGGACACGGTCGGCGACGACGTCACCTACCTCGTCACCCGGAACATCAACTTCACCAATGTCTGCTACACCGGATGCCGGTTCTGCGCCTTCGCCCAGCGCCGCACCGACGCGGACGCCTACACGCTGTCACTGGAGCAGGTCGCCGACCGCGCCGAGCAGGCTTGGGACGTCGGCGCGACCGAGGTCTGCATGCAGGGCGGCATCCACCCCGACCTTCCCGGCACGGCATACTTCGACATCGCGCGCGCGGTGAAGGAACGCGTCCCCGGGATGCATGTGCACGCCTTCTCGCCGATGGAGGTCGCGAACGGCTCCACGCGCACCGGAATGTCGATCCGGGACTGGCTCGCCGCCGCGCGCGAGGCCGGCCTCGACACGATTCCCGGCACCGCCGCCGAGATCCTGGACGACGATGTGCGCTGGATCCTGACCAAGGGCAAGCTGCCTGCCGCGGCGTGGGTCGAGATCGTCGAGACCGCGCACAGCCTCGGCGTCCGCTCGTCCTCGACCATGATGTACGGGCACGTCGACGAGCCCCGGCACTGGCTCGGGCACCTGCGGCTGCTCGCGGGCATCCAGCGCCGCAACCTCGAACGCGGACACGCCGGCTTCACCGAGTTCGTGACCCTGCCGTTCGTGCACACCAACGCGCCGGTGTACCTGGCCGGGATCGCCCGTCCCGGGCCGACCATGGCCGAGAACCGCGCGGTCACCGCGATGGCCCGGCTGCTGCTGCATCCGGTGATCCCGAACATCCAGACCAGCTGGGTCAAGCTCGGCCCGGACGCGGCGGCGCAGATGCTGCGCGGCGGCGCGAACGACCTCGGCGGCACGCTGATGGAGGAGACCATCTCGCGGATGGCCGGCTCGTCGTACGGCAGCCACAAGTCTGTGCGAGAGCTGCGCGCCATCGCCGACGCCGCGGGACGCCCGGCCCGGCAGCGCACCACCACGTACGCAACGGCGCCTGCCGAGCGCGTCGTCGTCGGCGAGCGCTTCGACGGTCATCTTCCGGAACTGCTGCCCCTCGTGCTGGAAATCGGCACCATGGAACACTGAGCCCATGACCTTCTCGATAGTCGCCCGCAGCGCCGACGGCCGCCAGTTCGGCGTTGCGGTGGCCTCCAAGTTCCTCGCCGCCGGTTCCGTCGTTCCGGCGGCCGTCGCCGGCCGCGAGGGACAGCCCGGCGGTGCCCTGGCCACACAAGCGTTCGCCAATGTCGGCTACAAGGCCGCGGGGCTGGAGCTGCTCAGCTCGGGCAAGAGCGCGCAGGAGACGGTCGAGGCGCTGACCAGTGCCGATGCCCAGGCCGTGGAGCGCCAGCTCGGCGTGGTGGACACGGAGGGCCGGGCGGCCACGTACACGGGTTCCGAGTGCATAGCCTGGGCCGGCGGTGCGACCGGCTACGGCTACGCGATCCAGGGCAACATCCTGGCCGGCTCACGTGTCGTCGCCTTGATGGAGGAGGCCTGGCTCGCCTCGGACCCGCGCGGTCCGCTCTCCCGTCGTCTGCTGGCCGCACTCGCCGCCGGCGACGCGTCCGGCGGCGACAGCAGGGGCAAGCAGAGCGCCGCGGTGCTGGTCGTCGCGGCGGGAGAGGGGTACGACGGCAGCGACGTGCTGGTCGACCTGCGCGTGGACGACCACGCGGAGCCGGTCGCCGAGCTCGCCCGGCTGCTGGACCTGCACGACCTGGTCTTCGGCAAGCCCGACCCGGAAGCGCTGCTCGACCTGGACGGCCCGCTCGCCGAGGAGGTCTCCCGCCTGCTGTTCGAGCGCGGCTTCCCGGGCGAGCTGGGCAAGGCGCTGGCGATCTGGGGCGGCCGGGAAAACCTGGAGATGCGCCTGGTGCAAGGGAAGATCGACCCGGTGGTGCTGAACTACCTGCGCGAGTCACCGGCTGAGGGCAGCTGAGCCGAGGTGCGCCGACCCGACGCGCTGGTCGGCTGAGCGGAGCTGAGGCGCGTGGATCGGCGCCTCAGCCCTCGGCAACCACCCGCGTCGGCGCAATCACCCGTATCGCCGCGCGCCTTGCGGCTTGTCAGCTGACCCGGTGCCATCAGCTGACCCGGTGCCAGCCGCCTTCGACTGTTCTGCTTGCGCCTCGGCCCGCTTCAGCTCGACCTCGATGGCGTCGGGCTCGGTCGTTCGGGCGGTGGTCTCGGGCGCCTCCGTGATCTCCACTTCGGAGATCTCCTCACCGGACGTGCCTTCGGGCAGCGCGGCGACTTCGTCGGCTGCCTGCACGGCGCGCCTGCGGCTCTGGTTGGCCGCCCGCGCCGCGGCGGCGTTCTCGGCGTGCGGCAGCGAGGAGTGCTCCAGGAAGCGCAGCAGCTCGACCGGGAACGGCAGGATGACCGTCGAGGACTTCTCCGACGCGACCTCCACCATCGTTTGCAGCAGGCGCAGCTGGAGCGCCGCGGGGCTGGCCGACATCGCGTCCGCCGCCTGGGCCAGCTTCTTCGAGGCCTGCAACTCGCCGTCCGCGGTGATGATGCGCGCGCGCCGCTCGCGGTCCGCCTCGGCCTGCCGGGCCATGGTGCGCTTCATCGACTCGGGCAGCGCCACGTCCTTGATCTCCACCCGGTCGATGTGGATGCCCCACCCGACCGCCGGCGAGTCGAGCATCAGCGCCAGGCCCTGGTTCAGCGGCTCACGGTTGGTCAGCAGTTCGTCGAGCTCGGACTTGCCGATGATCGAGCGCAGCGAGGTCTGCGCCACCTGTCCGATGGCGAACTGGTAATCCTGCACCTCCACCAGCGCGCGGACCGGGTCGATCACCCGGAAGTACACCACCGCGTCCACCCGCACCGTCACGTTGTCCCGGGTGATCCCCTCCTGCGCGGGCACCGGCATCGTCACGATCTGCGTGTTGACCCGCACCATCCGGTCGGAGAAGGGCACCAGCAGGGTGATCCCCGCCTCGCGGGGACGGCCGAGCACCTTGCCCCAGCGGAACACCACTCCCCGTTCGAACTGCCGCACGACGCGGAAGCGCGGCCGTCCGATCAGCGCCGCCACCGCCACGACGGCTATTGCGATCTCCAGACCCACCGTGCGTCACCCCAATCCAGGATGATCAAACTGGTTTTGTCCCATGGGCCATCTTGGGGATTCCATCTTATGGCGGGTATCCGGCCACGTACATGACTGGGAGACTGGAGCGCGTCGACGTGCCGCGCCGAGCGGATCAGCGGTATTCGGCAAGCCGGGGCCGCACGCCGAGCCCGAGGCCGGTCAGCGCGCCCACGGCCAGCGCCCATGGCAGCCACGACCAGCCGGCCAGGTCGGAGTGCGCCGACGACATCGAGTCGTCGAAGGCGGCCAACCGGTCGTTCGAAAGCGTCATCAGCGCCGAGTCGTAGTAATAGAAATCGAACGCCTCGTCGCCGCGCGCCGTGCCGGTGTCCTTGATCAGCGCCGTGGCGATGTCGCTCACGCTGTTGAAGTACGAGCCGTCGACGGGATTCGTGGTGATCTGGCCGGTGATCTTGGCGATGTCGCCATTCGAGCCCACGATGGAGTCCCATCGCTTGTTCGCCGTGGCGCCCGACTGGCTGAGGTTGTGCAGTTCGTTGGCCGCCGACTTCTGCGCTCCCTGGATCGGCGCCTGTGTCGTGTCCGGCATCAACAGATAGCGCGTTACCGCGCCGTCCACGTCGTAACTCGCCGCACGCGTGCGTGTGACCGCCAGATAGTCGGCGAACCGTGCGCCCGCGTTCGACGCGTCGCTGGCCGTAGCGGCCAGCGCAACCACGCTGCCCAATGCCAGCGTGAGTGAGATCAGCGCCGTCACCAGGACGCCGACGTTGGTCGCGCGCCGGAACCACAGGCGCAGCTGACGGTGCATCCGGAATGCCAGCCCGAGGGCGAGCAGCCCGACGAGACCGGCCGCGACCGCTCCGATGATCCCGGCCAAATGCGCTGAGGACGCCGCGTCCGACAGTTGCCTCGCCTTGTCGTCGCGCAGCGCCTTTGCTTCAGGCAGCAACTGGCTCTGCATCAGCGTCGTTGCACGTGCGTAGTAGCCGATCGCTGCCGCGGCCGGCTGTCCGGCCGACGAACCCATCGTGTCGGGTATCGCGCTCGGCGCCGTCTGATCCAGCGAGATGGCGGCGTCGGCGATCTGGTGGTACACCGTGACCGCACTGGTCAGCGTGGAGATGGCGGACTCGTCCGCGCTGCCGCCGGAGGCCGCCAGTCGCCGAAGGTCCGTGTCGACCTGCGTGGTGCGCTCGTTGTACGCGGCCAGCGTCGCGATCTGGTCGCCAGCCAGGTCGAGCGCGCCGGTCGCCGGATTGGCCCCGTTGCCCAGCAGCACGAGGCGCGCCGACTCGGCGTCGAGGTCGGAGAGGCTGAAGTACAGGTCGGCGGAGTCCGACGCGACGGCCGCGTGCTGCGCGACGCTTGACGTGCCGTCGCTCGCCGCCGTGAAGGCCCCGACCGTCACCCCGAGCAGCGCCGCGACGGCGGTCGAGACCACCGCGGCCCACAGCGTCAGGCGCAGCGGTGTGCTGCGCGACTGAGCCCGACCGGGCCGTTCGCCGCCCCCGCCGCCGACCTGTCCGCTGTTCCCCGCCGCCGTCGTGCTCGGACGTACCCCCACAGTCGCGCTCACGGTTCGAACTTAGTCCCGTCCGATGAATGAAAGGTGTCCGGTCGGTAGCGTCCCGGTGGCTGCCGTACCGGCCCCGAATAGCGAAGGAGCCCGGCGCCGCGATCGGTACCATCGAGCCGACAGAACAACTACAGCTTCTCCACCGATATCACGAACAGGAGTACCAGGGTGTCCGAGATCCGGGTGACCATCGACCACCGCCATGCCGATCGGGCCGAGCGGACGGTCACGGTCACCACGGGCACGACCGTCGGTGACCTGTTCGCGGCGCAGTTCGCGGGCGACCGCTCGAACATCGCCGCACGGCTCCACCCAGCGGGCGCCGCGGCCGGCGTCCTGGTCGACCTGGCCCGCCCCCTCGCCGACGGCGACGTGGTCGAGCCGGTGGCCATCGGCTCCGAGGACGGCCGCGCGATCCTGCGGCACTCGACCGCGCACGTGATGGCGCAGGCGGTGCAGGAGGTCTTCCCCGAGGCCAAGCTCGGCATCGGCCCGCCGATCAGGGACGGCTTCTACTACGACTTCCAGGTCGCGCGGCCGTTCACCCCGGAGGATCTCAAGGTCGTCGAGCAGCGCATGCAGGCGATCGTCAAGCAGGGCCAGCGCTTCGCCCGCCGCCCCGTCTCCGACGAGCAGGCCCGGGAGGAACTGGCCGCCGAGCCGTTCAAGCTCGAACTGATCGGGCTCAAGGGCTCCGCCGCCAACGCCGCGGAGGGGGCGTCCGCCGAGGTCGGCGCGGGTGAACTGACCATCTACGACAACCTCGACCCGAAGAGCGGCGAGCTGTGTTGGAAGGACCTGTGCCGCGGTCCGCACCTGCCGACCACCCGCAACATCCCGGCGTTCAAGCTCATGCGCTCGGCCGCCGCCTATTGGCGCGGCAGCGAGAAGAACCCGCAGTTGCAGCGCATCTACGGCACCGCGTGGGAATCGAGGGACGCCCTCAAGGCGCACCTCGACTTCCTTGAGGAGGCCGAGAAGCGCGACCACCGCAAGCTCGGCAACGAGCTCGACCTGTTCTCCATCCCGGACCAGATCGGCTCCGGCCTCGCCATCTTCCACCCCAAGGGCGGCGTCGTACGCAACGCGATGGAGGAGTACTCGCGCAGGCGACACGAGGAAGCCGGGTACGAGTTCGTCTACACCCCGCACACCACCAAGAGCACCCTGTACGAGATCTCCGGCCACCTCGACTGGTACGCCGACGGCATGTACCCGCCGATGGAGCTGGACGAGGGCGTCAAGTACTACATGAAGCCCATGAACTGCCCGATGCACAACCTGATCTTCGACGCGCGCGGCCGCTCGTACCGCGAGCTGCCGCTGCGCCTGTTCGAGTTCGGGACCGTGTACCGGTACGAGAAGTCCGGCGTGGTGCACGGCCTGACCCGCGCCCGCGGCTTCACTCAGGACGACGCGCACATCTACTGCACCGAAGAGCAGATGCCGGGCGAGCTCGACAGCCTGCTGACCTTCGTGCTGAACCTGCTGCGCGACTACGGCCTGAACGACTTCTACCTGGAGCTGTCCACCCGCGACCCGGAGAAGTCGATCGGCACCGACGAGTCCTGGGCCGAGGCCACCGAGGCGCTGCGCCAGGCCGCGATCAAGCAGGAACTCGAACTGGTCGACGACCCGGGCGGCGCGGCCTTCTACGGCCCGAAGATCTCCGTCCAGGCCCGCGACGCGATCGGCCGCACCTGGCAGCTGTCGACCATCCAGGTCGACTTCAACCAGCCCGAGCGCTTCAGCCTCCAGTACACCGGCCAGGACGGCGCGCGGCACCAGCCCGTGATGATCCACCGCGCGCTGTTCGGCTCGATCGAGCGTTTCTTCGCGATCCTGCTGGAACACTACGCCGGCGCGTTCCCGGCCTGGCTTGCCCCGGTCCAGGTGACCGGCATCCCGATCACCGACACCCACGTGCCCTATCTGGACGAGGTCGCCGTCAAGCTGCGCGCGCACGGCATCCGCGTCGAGGTCGACAAGTCAGACGACCGGATGCAGAAGAAGATCCGCAACGCGCAGAAGGCCAAGGTCCCGTTCATGCTGCTGGCCGGTGACGAGGACGCGGCCAAGGGTGCCGTCTCGTTCCGTTACCGCAGCGGCGAGCAGAAGAACGGTGTGCCGGTCGACGAAGCGGTAGCCGAGATCGCCGCTGCCGTGCGCGGCCGGTTGTAGGCAAGCAGACAGGTGCCGCAGCCGTCCTCGTGAGGGTGATTCTTCACCCGACGAGGGCGGCTGTTCAGCCTCATGCATGTAAAACTGCATGCATGCTCGCTCTGCGGATCCGGAACGTGGACGAGCGGGTTCGCGACAAGCTTGCTGCCGCCGCCAAGCGGCGCGGGCGGTCTCTCCAGCAGTACCTCCACGATGTGATCAACGATGAGGCACGTCGGGTTGACAACGTTGCGGTGATCGAACGGTTCTCCCGGCGCAGGTACGGCACCGGCCTCTCTGCCGAGGATGTGATCGAGACACTGCGCGCGGAACGCCGCGCACGCGACGCTACCCTCGGTGCGCCTGACGAGGAACGGCGTTGATCGTCGTCGATGCGTCCGTACTCGCCTTGGCCCTGCTGGATGAGGATCGGATCGGCGACACCGTCCGCGACGCGCTCACCACAGACAACAGATTGGGCCATGCCCGAACACTGGGCCGTCGAGGTCTTGTCGGTCGCTGCGGCCGAGAAATATGAATGTCCGCTCGTCACGGCCGATGCCAAGTTAACGCGTGCGAGCGGTATCCGGTGCCGCGTCAGTCTTGTCGAATAGCTGTGTGCGATCGCGCGGGTTCGTGGTCGAGCGCCAGCGGTCAGCACATATGCTGGCCGCTATGGACGCGCGGTTGGGCACGGAGACGGAGCACGAGGCAGGCGTTCACGTCGGGCCCGGGGCGCCCGACGGCGTCGAGCGCCTGTGGATGCCGCACCGCCTGGCTTATATCAAGGGCGAGAACAAGCCCGCGAGCACCGAAGCCGGTGAAGTCTGCCCATTTTGCCGCGTGCCAACGCTCAGTGACGTCGAGGGCCTGATCGTCGAGCGCGGCAAGTTGGTCTACGCCGTCCTCAACCTTTATCCGTACAACCCCGGCCACCTGCTCATCTGCCCGTACCGGCACGTCGCGGACTACACCGACCTCACGCCGGAGGAGACCGCCGAGCTCGCGGCGCTCACCAAGAGCGGGATGGCCGCGCTGCGCGCCGCGTCGAACCCGCAGGGCTTCAACCTCGGCATGAACCAGGGGACGGTGGCCGGCGCCGGGATCGCCGCGCACCTGCACCAGCACATCGTGCCGCGCTGGGGCGGGGACGCGAACTTCATGTCGGTCATCGGCCAAACCAGGGTCCTGCCGCAGTTGCTCGCCGACACCCGCGAGCTGCTCGCGCGGCACTGGCCCGGCGGGGTCGGCGAGAACGGGTTCTGAGCCGCATCGCGGCCGGTACGCAGGTATGTGAGAGGTCATCCGAATGGAAGCCACGCTCAGGTTGCCGACCGGACGCCTGATCGTCGGCGATCCGAGCGAGCTGTTCGGCGACGCCAAGCCGCTCGATCTCGTCCTGCCGCCCGGCGATTTTCCGGTGACTGCGGGGCCGCGCGGGTTCGACGTGCGCCTGCGCCTGCGTTCGGCGGCAGCCGAGCCGGTGCGCTGGACGCAGGCAGCACCAGGCTTCGACACACCGTCAGGGCTCGTGTGCCTGCTCGACGCGTCAGTCCTCGAACAGTTCACCGACCTCGGCGACGAGCCCGTGGACGAGTACGAACTCCTCGTCGAGCGGATCCTCGAACGCCCCGGCCGACCGGTGGACTTCGCCGGGTTGGTCGTCCTACCGGCGGGTCGGAGCGTGCGAGCGATTCGGGTCGGTTACGACGACGAAGACCGGCTTACGCGTCTCGTTGCTGACTATTGACTCGGTGTCTTGATTGAGGCTGCCGCGACACTGGCTACGCGTTATGCAGCGGCCTCGGCGACGATCTTGGCGGCGACCTGTGACGGCATCGCCTCGTGCCTCAGGTAATCCCGGGTGAACACACCGGTGCCGTGTGAGAGCGAGCGCAGTTCGACGGGGTAGCGGGCCAGTTCGGTTTCCGGCACCTCCGCGCGTACCAGCGTCCGTCCGGTGCTGTCCGGCTCGGTGCCCAGCACCCGGCCGCGGCGCCCGGACAGGTCGCCCATCACCGCGCCGAGGAACTCGTCCGCCACCGTGATCGCCACCGCGTCCACCGGCTCAAGCAACGTGCCCGCCATCTTCGCGGCCGCGTCCTTGAGCGCCAGCGCCCCGGCCGTCTGGAACGCCATGTCGGAGGAGTCGACCGAGTGCGCCTTGCCGTCGAACAGGGTCACCCGCACGTCGACCAGCGGGTAACCGGCGAACACGCCCCGCTCAAGCTGGGTGCGCACGCCCTTCTCCACCGACGGGATGAACTGCCGCGGCACCGCGCCGCCGACCACCTTGTCCACGAACTCGAAGCCCCCGCCGTTCGGCAGCGGCTCGACCTCGATGTCGCAGATTGCGTACTGGCCGTGCCCGCCGGACTGCTTGACGTGCCGTCCGTGGCCGGTTGCCCCGCTGGTGAAGGTCTCTCGCAGCGAGATGCGGTACGGCACCGTCTCCACGGCCACGCTGTAACGGTTCGCCAGCCGGTCGAGCACCACGTCCCGGTGGGCCTCGCCCATGCACCACAGCACCAACTGGTGTGTCTCCGGGTTGATCTCCAGCCGCAGCGTCGGATCCTCGGCGACCAGCCGGCCGAGCGCCTGCCCGAGCTTGTCCTCATCGGACTTCGCCTTCGCCAGCACCGCGACCGGCAGCAGCGGGTCCGGCATCACCCATGGCTCCATCAGCGCCGGGTCGTCCTTGGCCGAGAGCGTGTCACCTGTCTCGGCGTGCGCGAGCTTCGCCACCGCCACGATGTCCCCGGCGACCGCCTGCTGCACCGGCCGCTGCGTCTTGCCCAGCGGGCTGGACAGCGCGCCGACCTTCTCGTCCACGTCGTGGTCCGGGTGCCCGCGCTCGGCCCGGCCGTGTCCGGAGACGTGCACCGGCTGCTCCGGACGCAGCGTCCCGGAGAAGACCCGCACCAGCGAGATCCGCCCGACGTACGGGTCCGAGGTCGTCTTGACCACCTCCGCGACCAGCGGCCCGCCCGGATTGCAGTCCAGCGGTGCCTTAGGCCCGCCGTCCGGCGAGGTCACCGCCGGGATCGAGCGCTCGCCAGGAGCCGGGAACGCCTTGGTCACCAGCTCCATCAGCTCGATCACGCCTACACGCACAGCCTGGTCGTCGTCGCCATCGCGCGTTACTGCGCCGATCGGCAGCACAGGGTAGAAGTGCCCGCGCGCCACGGCCGTCTCCAGATCGTCGATGAGCACTTTCACCTCGATCTGCTCACCGCCGAGGTACCGGTCCATGAGCGTCTCGTCTTCGCTCTCCGCGATGATCCCCTCGATCAGCGTGTTACGCGGCCCCTCGATCAGCTCCAGATGCTCCGGATCGGGCTCGCTCTCCGCGCGCTGCCCGCTGGTGTAGTCGTAGATCCGCTGCGTCAGCAGCCCGATCAGCCCGCCGACCTGCTCGTGATCGTCCAGCAGCGGCAGATACAGCGGCTGCACCCCGTCCCCGAAGACCCGCTGGCAGATCGCCACGGTCTCGTCGAAGTCCGCCCGCGGGCTGTCCAGCTTCGTCACCACCACCGCGCGCGGCATCCCCACCGCCGCGCACTCCTCCCACAGCAGCTGTGTCGCCCCGTCCACGCCGTCCGCCGCCGACACCACGAACAGCGCGGCGTCCGCGGCCCGCAGCCCGGCGCGCAGGTCCCCGACGAAGTCCGCGTAGCCGGGGGCGTCGAGCAGATTCACCTTCACCCCGCCGAACTCGACCGGCGCGAGACCCAGGCTCACCGAGCGGCCGAGCCGGTGCTCGATCTCGTCCGAGTCGGTGACCGTCGAGCCGTCCTCGACCCGCCCGGACCGGCCGATCGTTCCGGTCCCCGCGAGCAGCGCCTCGGTCAGGGTGGTTTTCCCGGCGCCGGTGTGACCGACCAGGACCACGTTGCGGACGGCCTCAGGCCGTTCGGCCACCGGCGCCTTCGCATCCCTGCCGCCGCGGTTGGAATCCTTCTTCTCGGACATCTTCATCCTCCCGGCGCGATCTGTTCAGCCATTGCGCTACCGCAGCGATCAGTCGCCGTGATCCCCGCGTAACGCAGTGTTCAGGTTTCCCTAGCAGCCAACTCCTCTTCGGAGCACCCGACAAGTCCTCACGGGCACCCTTCCACCCTTGCGGATCACCGGCGAAGAGCCCCGGAACGGCGCAGACTACCCGGTGACCATACGGGTCGGAGCACGGCGAGGGGCGCGCACCCAATACGATGGGCGCCGCGGTGCGGGTGACCGGGCCGCCTACCTGCCTGAAACAGCTCCATCTGCCTGATGTGGCACCGCTTCGATTTAGCACCGCCTCGATTTAGCACTGCGCCGCCGACGATGCTGGGACTTCCATGCTGAACCGCTACGCGCGGGCGTTCTTCACCCGCGTGCTCACCCCCACCGCGCAGTTCCTGCTGCGGCGCGGGATCGGACCCGACACGGTGACCCTGGTCGGCACGCTCGGCGTGGTCGTCTCGGCCCTCGCGCTGTTCCCGCGCGGCGACTTCTTCTGGGGCACCATGGCGGTGGCCTCGTTCATCTTCTCCGACCTGCTCGACGGCACGATGGCCCGGCTGTCCGGGCGGGTCTCCAAGTGGGGCGGTTTCCTGGACGCCACGATGGACCGCTTCGGCGACGCGGCGATCTTCGGCGGCCTGTCCTACTACTTCGCCGACGTGCACGACCGCCCGATGCTCGTCCTCTCGCTGATCTGCCTGGTCTCCGGGGCGAGCACCTCGTACGCCAGGGCCAAGGCCGAATCGCTCGGCTACGAGTGCTCGGTCGGCTTCGTTGAGCGCGGCGAGCGGCTGGTCGGCTCGCTGGCGGCCACCGGACTGGCCGGATTGGGCGTACCGTTCGTGCAGGCGATCGTGCTGTGGGGGCTGGCGATCGGCTCGACGGCGACTGTGGTGCAACGCATCCTGCACGTGCGTAAGCAGGCCGTCGCGTCCGGTCCGACGGCCGCACCCACCGCGCCCGTGACGTCTGCCGGACCGACGACGACCGTGACCTCCGACCACCTGAAGCCCGGCAAGACCGTAGAGGCGACTTCATGAGCAAGCTGACGGATGAGGCGACCTATCGCCTCTATTCCTTCGGCTGGGCTGTGGTCAAACGGCTGCCCGAGCGCACCGCGTATCGGTTGTTCGAGCGGATTGCCGACCGCGTGTGGGCCAGACGGGGGAAGGGCGTCACACAACTGGAGCGCAACCTGGCGCGCGTGCTCGGCCCCGAGGCCACGCCGGAGCGCCTCCGTGAGGTTTCCAAACAATCCATGCGCAACTACCTGCGCTACTGGTGTGACACCTTCCGCCTGGAGACCTGGAGCCAGGAACGCATCGACGCGACGTTCCTGGTGGACGGCGAGGAGAACCTCAAGAACGCGGCGGCATCCGGCCGCGGCGTGGCGCTCGCGCTGCCGCACATGGGCAACTGGGACCACGCCGGCGCCTGGGCCGCCCACCAGTACAACGGCTTCACCACGGTGGCCGAGCGGCTCAAGCCGGAGCGGTTGTTCGAACGGTTCCTCGCCTACCGCGAGTCGATCGGCATGGAGGTGCTGCCGCTGACCGGCGGTCAGGGCACGTTCCTCGGCCTGGTGCGGCGGCTCAAGACCGGCGGCCTGGTCTGCCTCGTAGCCGAGCGCGACCTGACCGACCGCGGCGTGCCGGTGCGGTTCTTCGGCGAGACCACCAAGCTGCCCGCCGGGCCTGCGGCGCTGGCCGTCGCGACCGGGGCCGTTTTCCTGCCGGTCACGCTCCACTCCGAGCCGACGCACCAGCGAGCCGTCATCTACCCGGAGATCCCGGTGCCCGAGGAGGGCACGCGCGAGGAGAAGGTCGCGGCGCTGTGCCAGAGCCTGGCCGACGTCTTCGAGAAGGGCATCGCCGAGCACCCGGCCGACTGGCACATGCTACAGAAGCTCTGGCTCAGCGACCTCGACCCGGCAAAGGCACCGAAACCCACTGCGGCGCCGGAGTATGGCGGCCCGGCTGCCGGCGACGAACCGGGAGAATGAACAGCGGTATGAGGCGGCGCGGGTGAAGATCGGGATCGTCTGCCCCTACGCGTGGGATGTGCCGGGCGGTGTGCAGTTCCACGTCCGGGACCTCGCCGTGCACTTGATCGCGCTCGGCCACGAGGTTTCCGTCCTGGCGCCCGCCGCCGACGACGACATGCCTGTGCCGCCGTACGTCGTCATAGCCGGACGCGCGGTACCGGTGCCCTACAACGGCTCGGTCGCCCGCCTCAACTTCGGCTTCCTGTCAGCCGCGCGTGTGCGCCGCTGGCTGCATGAGGGAGCGTTCGACGTCGTACACCTGCACGAGCCCGGCACGCCCTCGCTGTCCCTGCTCGCCTGCTGGGCTGCGGCCGGTCCGATGGTCGCGACGTTCCACACCGCCAACCCCCGCTCACGCGCCATGACTGCGGCGTACCCGATCCTCCAGCCGGCGCTGGAGAAGATCAACGCACGGATCGCCGTGAGCGAGTACGCGCGGCGCACCCTCGTCGAGCACCTCGGCGGTGATGCGGTCGTGATCCCCAACGGCGTCGACGTGTCGTACTTCGCCGACGCGGTCCCCCGCGCGGACTGGCTCACTCCCGACGGTGACGACGGCCCGGGCGGCCAGGGCGGGACAATCGGGTTCATCGGCCGCATCGACGAATCGCGTAAGGGCCTTCCGGTGCTGCTGGAGGCCTTCCCGGCGATCGTCGCGGCACGGCCGAGGACCCGCCTGCTGATTGTGGGCCGTGGCGACGCGGAAGAGGCGATGCAGTCCCTGCCGCCCGAGGCGCGCGACAACGTCACGTTCCTCGGCATGGTCTCCGACGAGGAGAAGGCCGAGCTGCTGCGGTCCGTGGACATCTACTGCGCGCCGAACACCGGCGGCGAGTCCTTCGGCATCATCCTGGTCGAGGCGATGAGCGCCGGAGCCCCTGTGCTGGCCAGCGACCTGGACGCGTTCTCCCTCGTGCTGGAGGGCGGCGCGGCCGGGCAGATGTTCCCCAACGGCGACGCCCAAGCCCTCGCCGAGGCAGCCCTCGGCCTGCTCGCCGACCCCGCCCGCCGCGCCACGCTGCGTGATATTGCGGCGCAGACCGTACGCAAATACGATTGGTCGGTGGTCGCGGCCGACATCCTGTCCGTCTACGAGATGGTCACCGAGTCCACCGCCAAGGTCACCGAGTCGAGCGTCAAGGTGAAGGTCAAGGTCAGCGATGGGCCGCCGGGCGGCGACTTCCGGATCGGATTCGGGCGGGGGCACCGGTGAGGGTCGTGCTGACCCAGTACACGGCGATCGTCGTGCTGGTCCTGGTGCTGATCCTGCTCTTCGGGCTGTACCTGAGCTGGACCGCGACCCGCCTCGACCGTCTGCACGTCCGCCTCGACGCGGCACGCGTCGCCCTCGACGCCCAGCTCGTGCGCCGCTCGGCCGCGACGCTGGAACTGGCCAGATCGGGCCTGCTCGACGTGGCCACCGCCGTCATCCTGGCCACCGCCGCCCGCAGCGCCCAGATCGCCACCGAGGACGAGCGCGAACCCGCCGAGTCGGCGCTCACCCGCGACCTGCGCGCCGCCTTCGACGACCCAAGGCAGCTCAACGAACTGCGCGAGACCCCCGAAGGCGCCGACCTGCTCCAGGAACTCGGCGCGTCGATGCGCCGAGTGCAGCTGGCCCGCCGCTTCCACAACGAGTCGGTCCGTGCCGTCCGCCAGATCCGCGGCTACCGCCGAGTGCGCTACTTCCGCCTGGCCGGCCGCGCCCCGGACAAGCCGACCTTCGAGATCGACGACGAGCCCCCAGCCACGTTCACGCGGTGACGTCGAAGTCATGTCTTATTTGCCGCTATCATAACGCCATGGACGCTGAAGCTGAGAACGAAGTCTCAAGCAACCTGACCATCCGAGCCCTGCCCATGAGCGTACGCAGGACGCTTGCCACCCGGGCGAAGGCTCGCCACATGTCCTTGAACGCATACCTCATCGAGCGGCTGACACAAGAGGCTGAGACGCCGACGATGGCAGAGGCCATCGCGAAGCTCGATTCGACGCGGCGAAAGTACGGGGTTACCAGCGAAGACGTCGTGGCCGCGGTTCGCGAAGCCCGTGACGAGTGGGCTGCCGAGTGGGACTGATCGTGGTCGATGCATCGGCTGCCGTCGAACTGATGGCGCCTGACGATGAGGCTCGCCGCTCAGCCGTGGCGGCCAGACTCGCGTCGGGGGATGCCGCGTATGCGCCGAGTCATTTCGATATGGAGGTCATGGCCGCCATTCGCGGCATCGCGCGACGAAACAGTCGACTCGTCGAGGGTGCGCCAGCGTTGCTCGGCGACTTCTACCATCTGCCGATCCGCCGCGAGCGCTTGTCCGAGGCGGCGATGCAACGCGTGTGGCAGTTACGGGAGAACATGACGTCGTACGACGCCGGATATGTCGCGCTGGCTGAGCAACTTGGCGCTTCTCTCGTCACATGCGACGCGAAGTTCGTCGCCCCGCCCGGCATCGCCTGCACGATCGAACTGATCCGATGATCGCCTCGGATGCGGTGCGTGGCACGGCGTAAGTCCGGGGCCGGGGGCTCCTGACAGGCCGTGAGCCGGATGAAGGCTTTTCAGGTCATAAGATGGATCTGTCATCCATCAGACTGAAACCGCGAGCGAGGTCAGCCGTGTCCACCACCCCCACTCCCGGTCCTGGTCCCACCTCCGCAGATGCGGCGCCGCAGCTCGGCACGGCGCGCGTCAAGCGCGGCATGGCAGAGATGCTCAAGGGCGGCGTCATCATGGACGTGGTCACCCCCGAGCAGGCGAAGATCGCCGAGGACGCGGGAGCGGTTGCGGTCATGGCGCTTGAGCGGGTGCCGGCCGACATCCGCAAGGACGGCGGGGTGGCCCGGATGTCCGACCCGGACATGATCGACGGGATCATCAACGCGGTGTCCATCCCGGTCATGGCCAAGGCCCGCATCGGGCACTTCGTCGAGGCGCGGGTGCTTCAGGCGCTCGGGGTGGACTACGTCGACGAGTCCGAGGTGCTCACTCCTGCGGATGAGAGCCACCACATCGACAAGTGGGCGTTCACCGTCCCCTTCGTGTGCGGAGCGACCAACCTCGGCGAGGCGCTGCGCCGGATTGCCGAGGGCGCGGCGATGATCCGCTCCAAGGGCGAGGCGGGCACCGGCAACGTGGTTGAGGCCACCCGGCACATGCGGCAGATCCGCTCCGACATCCGCCGCCTGGCCACGCTCGACGAGTCCGAGCTGTTCCTGGCCGCCAAGAACCTCCAGGCGCCGTACGAGATCGTCAAGGAGGTCGCGGCTACCGGCAAGCTGCCGGTCGTGCTGTTCACCGCCGGAGGCCTCGCCACGCCCGCCGACGCGGCGATGATGATGCAACTCGGCGCCGAGGGCGTGTTCGTCGGCTCCGGGATCTTCAAGTCCGGCGACCCGGCCAAGCGCGCCGCGGCGATCGTGAAGGCCACCACCTTCCACGACGACCCCGACGTCATCGCCAAGGTCTCCCGTGGCCTCGGCGAGCCGATGGTCGGCATCAACATCGACACCCTGCCCGAGTCCGAGCGCTACGCCGGGCGCGGCTGGTGACGGCGTCCACGCCTGAAATCGGCACCGGCACCAGTATCGGCACCGGCAGCGGTACGCACGCAGCTGCGGCAGGAGCGGGAGCGCCGCTCCTTATCGGCGTCCTCGCATTGCAGGGTGACGTGCGTGAGCACATCGCCATGTTGGAAGCGGTCGGTGCGCGAGCCGTGGCAGTGCGCCGGGTCGCCGAGCTCGACGCGGTCGACGGGCTGGTCATCCCTGGCGGCGAATCCACCACGATGTGGAAGCTGGCCACGGCGTTCGACCTGTTCGAGCCGGTGCGCAAGCGGATCGCGGAGGGCATGCCGGCCTACGGTTCGTGCGCCGGCATGATCATGCTCGCCGACCGAGTGCTCGACGCGGCGCCAGGCCAGGAGAGTTTCGGCGGCATCGCGATGACCGTGCGCCGCAACGCGTTCGGCCGCCAGATCGACTCCTTCGAGGGCCCGATCGGGTTTGACGGACTCGACGGCGTGGACGGCGTCGAGGGCGTGCTGCACGGCGTGTTCATCCGCGCGCCGTGGGTCGAGGAGGTCGATCCCGCGGTGCACGTCTCGGCGCGGGTCACGGCGGGTCCCGGCGCGGGTAGGATCGTCGCCGTTCAGCACGGTGCGCTGATGGCGACTTCGTTCCATCCGGAGCTGACCGGGGACCTGCGTGTCCACGGCCGCTTCGTGCGCTTGGCGCGCGCCGCACGCTGAACCCGCTGCGAGAGGGCAGTGCAACGGTCCGTGTCCGCGGTTTGAGAAAGACCACGGGGTTTGCGAAAAGGGAGCGAGAGCTATGTCGGGTCACTCCAAGTGGGCGACCACCAAGCACAAGAAGGCCGTGATCGACGCCAAGCGCGGCAAGCTCTTCGCAAAGATGATCAAGAACATCGAGGTGGCCGCGCGCACCGGCGGCGGTGACCCGACCGGCAACCCGACCCTGTTCGACGCCATCCAGAAGGCCAAGAAGAGCTCGGTCCCCAACGACAACATCGACCGTGCGATCAAGCGCGGCTCCGGGGCCGAGGCGGGTGGCGCCGAGTACCAGACGATCATGTACGAGGGCTACGGACCCAACGGCGTCGCCGTCCTGATCGAGTGCCTGACCGACAACCGCAACCGCGCTGCCTCCGAGGTGCGCGTCGCGATGACCCGTAACGGCGGTTCGATGGCCGACCCGGGCTCGGTCTCTTACCTGTTCGGGCGCAAAGGTCAGATCATCGTGCCGAAGGGCGACGGCCTGACCGAGGACTCCATCCTGGAGGCCGTGCTCGACGTGGGCGCCGAGGAGGTCAACGACCTCGGCGACTCCTTCGAGGTGCTCTCCGAGCCCGGCGACCTGCTCCCGGTGCGCACCGCGCTTCAGGGCGCGAAGATCGACTACGACTCGGCCGAGTCTCCGTTCATGCCCACCATGCAGGTGGCGCTCGACGAGGAAGGCGCGCGCAAGATCTTCAAGCTGATCGACGCGCTTGAGGACAGCGACGACGTGCAGAACGTCTACGCCAACTTCGACGTCTCAGACGAGATCATGGCCAAACTCGAAGACGAATAGTCGGGTTATATGCATGTCTGATGTCTATGCGGCTCGGTCTGGGATATACTCTCTAGAGAGCTTCCCGGGCTGAACGGAGTCGGGCATGTCCAAAACCCTCATCGACATCGACGACGACCTGCTCGCCGAGGCGGCGATAGCCTTCGGTACCACCACCAAGAAGGACACTGTCGCGCAGGCTCTTCAACATGCCGTCGACGAGGCACGGGTTCGTCGACGCACCGCGCGGTTGGAACTTGAGCAGATCGCCGACGAAGGTGGTTTCCACTTCGAGCGGTACGAGGATCTCGACAAGTGACATTTCTGATCGACACCAGCGCGCTTGTCAGGGTCACTCGGCATCAGGTCCGTGAGGAGTGGGTGGACCTGGTCGACCGCGGATTGGTGCTGATATGCGATCCAGTGTTGACCGAGACTTTGGCGATCGCCGACGCCAAGAGGTACGACGACATCGAGCGACGCCTGATGCGCATGTATCCGTGGGTGCCGGTTCCGGACGACGCCTGGGAGATCGTCGCGTCCATGCGGCGTGAGCTTGCGAAGCACAGCGCGCATTCGGCGCTCTCGGTGGCCGATTATCTGGTTGCTGCGACAGCTGTGAAACGGGGGCTGACGATCCTTCACGAGGATGGTGACTTCGTGACGACCTCGCGGCTCGTCCCGCTGGTCCAGCAGCATCGGGTCAGCGAGCCGCCATCTGTCGACGTGCCGTGAGCGCGTGCCGATGAGGGTCCTCGGTGTCGATCCAGGGCTGACGCGGATGGGTGTCGGCGTCGTGGAAGGACGTATCGGCGCGCCGCTGCGGATGGTGGCGGCCGGGGTCGTGCGCACCGCCGCGGAACTGCCGATCAGCGAGCGGCTGCTCGCGGTGGACGTGCAGATCGAGGAATGGCTCGACGAGCAGACCCCGGACGCGGTCGCCGTGGAGCGGATGTTCGCGCAGGAAGGCGTGCGCACGATCATGGGGACGGCGCAGGCCGCCGGGGTCGTCATGGTCGCGGCCGCGCGGCGCGGGCTGCCGGTGGCCATGCACACGCCGAGCGAGGTCAAGGCCGCCATCACCGGGGATGGGCGCGCGCAGAAGGAGCAGGTCGCGGCCATGGTCGTGCGCATCCTCAAGCTCGCCGAGACGCCGAAGCCGGTGGACGCCACGGATGCGCTCGCGCTCGCGATCTGCCACGTGTGGCGTGGGGGAGCGGCGGATCGGATCGCCGAAGCGTTGCAACGCCAGGGAATGTCGCTGCCCTCCGGTAACGTGCCGATGCACAGGGAACGTGGACGGCGGAAGGGCGGCTTCAGATGAGTGGCGCCGAAGTGTCCGGAGTATCCGGAGCGCCTGAGGTGACTGGTGCGACCGCCCCGCTTTCGCCATCGCTGCTGCGGGTCGGTGTGCTGTGATCGCTTTCGTCGAGGGCGAAGTCGACGCGCTCGCCCCGGACGCGGCCGTGGTCAAGGTCGGCGGCGTCGGCCTGCTGGTGCACTGCGCGCCCGGCACGCTGGCCGGGCTGACGGTCGGTCAGAAGGCGCGCCTGTCGACCAGCCTGATCGTGCGTGAGGACTCGCTGACGCTCTACGGCTTCGCCGACGACGACGAGCGCACGGTCTTCGAGCTCTTGCAGACGGCCAGCGGCGTCGGTCCCCGGCTGGCTCAGGCCATGCTCGCGACGCATCGCCCCGACACGCTGCGCACCATCTTCGCCACCCAGGATCTCAAAGCCCTCACGCTGGTGCCCGGAGTCGGGCCGAAGGGGGCGCAGAAGCTGCTGATCGAGCTCAAGGGCAGGCTCGGCGCGCCGACTGGCGGGCTTGTGCCGACGCAGCACGGCGCGGGCGGGGTCGGCGGACCGGTCGGCGGGCTCAGCCCATGGCGCGGGCAGTTGCTCGAAGCGCTCACCGGCCTTGGTTGGAACGCCCGCGACGCGGAGGCCGCGCTTGCCGAAGCCGAGCCGGTCGCGGCCGAGGCCGAGGCACGTGGCGAGCCGCCACAGCTGCCGGTGCTGCTGCGTGTCGCGCTGCGGAGCCTGAAGCGGTAACGCGTAGCGGCGGTCCGTGCGAGACAACACAGCTTGAGACAGAGCGACGGGAGGGACGGCATGGCCAACGAGCAGCGGCTGATGGACGCGAGCGCGGATCAGGACGAGCGCGCCGCCGAGGCCGCGCTGCGCCCGAAATCGCTCACAGACTTCGTCGGCCAGCGCAAGGTGCGCGAGCAGCTCGAACTGGTGCTGCACGCCGCCAAGGGGCGTGGCACCGCCCCGGACCACATCCTGTTGGCCGGGCCGCCCGGCCTCGGCAAGACCACGCTGGCGATGATCGTCGCGGCCGAGCTCGGCGCGCCGCTGCGGATCACCTCGGGTCCCGCCATCCAGCACGCAGGCGACCTGGCCGCGATCCTCTCCTCGCTCAGCGAGGGCGAGGTGCTGTTCCTCGACGAGATCCACCGGATGTCCCGCCCCGCCGAGGAAATGCTCTACATGGCGATGGAGGACTTCCGGGTCGACGTCATCGTGGGCAAGGGCCCCGGCGCCACCGCGATCCCGCTGGAGCTGCCGCCTTTCACGCTGGTCGGCGCGACCACCCGCTCCGGGCTGCTGCCCGCGCCGCTGCGCGACCGCTTCGGCTTCACCGGGCACATGGAGTTCTACGAGCCCGGCGACCTGGAACTGGTGGCGCACCGCTCCGCGCGGCTGCTCGGTGTGGAGATCGAGGCCGAGGGCGCGGCCGAGATCGCTTCACGCTCCCGCGGCACCCCGCGCATCGCCAACCGGCTGCTGCGCAGGGTGCGGGACTTCGCCCAGGTCAGGGGGGACGGCCGGGTCACCCTGGACGCGGCGCGCGCCGCCCTGGAGGTCTACGAGGTGGACGAGCGCGGCCTCGACCGGCTGGACCGGGCCGTGCTCGGCGCATTGTTACGTCTTTTCAACGGCGGGCCGGTCGGCCTGTCCACGCTCGCGGTGGCGATCGGCGAGGAGACCGACACCGTCGAGGAGGTCGCCGAGCCGTTCCTGGTGCGGCAGGGGCTGCTGGCCCGCACCCCGCGCGGCCGCATCGCCACCGCCGCGGCCTGGGCGCATCTCGGCCTGCCGGCACCCGCCCCGAATACCGGGGGCGCCGCTTCGGGCACGGGGTGGAACCACTCGCTCCAGGGGCGGCCCGCACCGGGTCAAGGTGGTCTCTTCGCTGATGATTCCGGCATCCCGGGCGTGTGATCGGGTACTGCAACAGCCCGCCGGAGACCAAGCCGTGGCCAGCTGTCATTGTTTCGTGCGGGTATGAGCGCATAGACTCCGCGTGACCTGGAGTGCCTGCGCGCTCCGCGCAGTCGATCGCCACCGTGTCGAATCGCGGGACGGTCCCGGAAGAACAGCCGATAACCGTGAACCTACTGTTGCTCTACATCGTCGTCATCGGCGGTGTCTTCATCTTCATGACCAGCCGCGGGAATCGCAAGCGCCAGACCCAGGCGTCGCAGTTGCAGTCCGCGCTGGTCCCGGGCGCCCAGGTGCGCACCATCGGCGGCCTGATCGGCGAGGTGGTCGAGGTCACCGACGAGCACGTGGTCGTCGAGACCACTCCCGGCGTGCGGCTCAAGTTCATCAAGTCCGCGGTCGCGGGCGTGATCGCGCCGGCCGAGGAGGAGTCCGAGGCCGAGGGCGCGCAGGACGACGACGAGGAGGCCGAGCTCGACGAGAGCGGGCACGAGGCCGAGGCCGCCGACGAGGGTGAAGAGGAGGAGCAGGCCGAACCGTCCGACGAGGTCCCCGCGCACGTTGCCGAGACCGCGGAGGGCGAGGCCGAGCACGCGGCGTCGGGGTCCGCGAAGAGGTAGTACACCCCCGCGGTGCGGTGCCCCCGGCTGAGAATCAGCGAAGAATCCGCCGCACCCGGAAACGCCGGACGGTGCGCAACCGTCCCATGCACGGCGGCTTCGAGGCCCGCACGGCCGCCCCGCGCGAGCGGCCGGCAGTGTCCGAGCCCTGCGGCCGCCGTGTCGAGACCGTGATGACATACAGGAGAAGTGCAACGTGGCTGCTAGGAAGACCCGGAGCGTCAGGCGCCCCGGGGCGCGTGGGTGGGTGGCCGGTGCGGGCGCGGGGCAGGGGCCCTTGCGTCCGCTGGCATTCTTGGCAGTCGTCATCGTGGTGCTCTATTCGACCATGTTCGGCATCGGGAACCTGACCCCCCGGCTGGCGATCGACCTGGCCGGCGGCACCAGCGCCACCTACGGCGCCAGCCCCGCGCCCGGCACCAGCTCCATCCCGCCCGGCGCGATGGGCACCGCGGTCAGCATCATGCAGGAGCGGGTCAACGCGTTCGGCGTTTCCGAGGCGCAGGTCTCCCAACAGGGCGCGAACACCATCCAGGTCGAGATCCCCGGGCACAACTCGCAGACCCTGGTCAACCAGATCGGCCAGACCGCGCTGCTCTACTTCCGCCCGGTGATCCAGTCCGCCGCGGCGAACGCCATGCCGCAGCCGAGCCCGACCGCGTCGGGCAGCGCCGCGCCCTCGGCCTCGTCGACCGCGAAGGCGTCGTCGTCTGCGTCCGCGTCGTCCTCGGCGGCCGCGTCTGCTTCGGCCTCGGCGAGCGCCAGTACTACCGCGAAGCCCTCCGGCCAGGCCGAGAACCTGGCCACGGTCAAGGACGCCGCCGGCTCCAGCGCCTCGGCTGCGGCTTCGGCCTCGCCCGGCGCGTCCGCGTCGGGCAGCGCCAATCCCTCGGGCACGGCCTCGCCGACGCCGAGTTCCAGCGCCAGCGCCGCGGCCAGCGCCTCCGAGGCCAAGGCCGCCTCGCTGTTCGCGACGCTCAACTGCACCGACAAGACCGCCATCAAGACCGCGGCCGCGGCGCTGCCGACCGACTTCATCGCCACCTGTGACCGGGACAACACCGCGAAGTACCTGCTCGGCCCGTCCGAGGTCTCCGGTACCGACGTCAAGTCGGCGCAGGCCGTGCCGGTGACCGTCAGCGGCACCCCGACCGGCGCGTGGCAGATCGACCTGACCTTCAACTCCAAGGGCAGCAGCGAGTTCGCCACCGCCACCCAGACTCTCTACAAGGCGTTCCAGAGCGGTCAGGGCGGCCAGTTCGCCATCGCCCTCGACGGCGTCGTGCAGTCCGCGCCCGCGGTCAACCAGGGCGCCATCACCGGCGGCCAGGCGCAGATCACCGGCTCGTTCTCCCAGCAGCAGGCCGACGACCTGGCCACCGTGCTCAACTACGGCGCGCTGCCGCTCAAGTTCGACATCTCCCAGGTCTCGATCGTCTCGCCGACCCTCGGCGGCCACGAGCTGACCGGCGGCCTGCTGGCCGGCGGGATCGGCCTGATCCTGGTCTTCCTGTACGTCATCCTGTACTACCGGGGCCTGGCCTCGATCGCGATCTCCAGCCTGGTGATCGCCGCCGCGCTGACGTACTCCTCGGCGGTGCTGCTCGGCCCGCTGATGGGCTTCACGCTCTCGCTCGCGGGCGTCGCCGGTCTGATTGTCGCGATCGGTATCACCGCCGACTCCTTCGTGGTGTTCTTCGAACGACTGCGAGACGAGGTGCGCGAGGGCCGTACCCTGCGCACCGCGGTCGAGCACGGCTGGACCCGGGCCCGGCGCACCATCATCGCCTCGGACTTCGTGTCCTTCCTCGCCGCGGCGGTGCTGTACGTGATGTCCATCGGCTCGGTGAAGGGCTTCGCCTTCACCCTCGGCCTGACCACGGTGATCGACATCGTCGTGGTGTTCCTGTTCACCAAGCCGCTGATCACGCTGGCGGCCAGGACCGAGTTCTTCGGCGGCGGGCACAAGTGGTCCGGCCTCGATCCGGTGCGGCTCGGCGGCGTCGCGGCGACCTTCCGCCCGCCCGCCGCGACCGGCGCCGGCGGCCGGCGGTTGACCATCGCCGAGCGGCGCAAAGCGGCCGAGCAGGCGGCCAGCGAGGTTAGCAGCGACGACACGAAGCGGGTGGATGTCTGATGGCCGGGCTTGGCTCTATCGGTAACCGCCTCTACCGAGGTGACGTCGCCTTCGAGATCGTCGGCCGGCGCAGGCGCTGGGCCGCGATCTTCGGCACGGTGCTGCTGCTCGCGATCCTCGGTCTGGTCGTGCGCGGCCTGCACTTCAGCGTGGACTTCAAGGGCGGCTCGGTGATCACCGTGCCGAGCGCCTCGCTGAGCACCGACCAGGTCAACTCGATCGCCACCGCGGACGGCGTTCCGGCGCCGACCGTGCAGGTGCAGCAGATCGTCGGCGGCGGCCGCCAGGTGACGGTCACCACCGTCACGATCACCTCCAAGACCCAGCAGCAGCTGACCGCCGACCTGGCCAGGGCCGCGGGCATCGACCAGTCGAAGATCACCGTCGAGCAGGTCGGCGCCAGCTGGGGCCACGACATCTCGAATCAGGCCACCCAGGCGCTGATCGTCTTCCTGGTCCTGCTGGCGATCTATCTGGCGATCTTCTTCGAGTGGAAGATGGCCGTCGCGGCGCTGGCGTCACTGATCAACGTCATCGTGATCACCGTCGGCGTGTACGCCTGGTCCGGCCTTGAGGTCTCGCCGTCCACCGTGGTCGGCTTCCTGACCATCCTCGGTTACGCCATGTACGACGCGGTCGTGGTGTTCGACAAGGTCAAGGAGAACAAACGCCAGCTGGTCGACCAGAACAAGCTGGGCTACGGCCGGGCCGCGAACCTGGCGGTGAACCAGACCCTGGTCCGCTCGCTCAACACCTCGCTCATCGCGCTGATCCCGGTCGCCGCCCTGCTGTTCGGCGGCACCGTCTCGCAGGCCGCGGTGCTCCAGGATCTCGCGCTCGCGCTGCTCGTCGGCATCGGCGCCGGAACCGTCTCCTCGATCCTGGTCGCCACGCCGACGCTGGTCTGGCTCAAGGAGTTGGAGCCGGCGGTGCGCGCGCAGGAGCAGCGGCTCGCGTCAGTCAAGGCCACCGCGGAGCGGCGGGCCACGTCCGCGAAGGTGGCGTCCGTGGCCGTGGCGGGCGCGGGCGCGGCAGGTGGCGCTTCGGCCGCGGCGTCCGAGTCGTCTGACGCTCAGCCGACGCCCGCGAAGCAGACCCCCGGTCAGCGCAGCGGACCACGTAACCAGCCCGTGCGTAACCAGCCGCGCTCGAAACGCCGTTAAGCGTTAAGGCGGCGAACGCACTACCGATCCACGATTCACCGATACAGCTTCACCGCTCCGGGCTCTGGTACCGCAACGCTGCGATACCAGGGCCCGGAGCTTTTGACTCCTATCGACCCGGTGTCTGTGCGTCTCCACGCCCTCGCCCGGCTCCGGCGCAGCCACCGCATGCCACTACAGTTGGCGCGTGATCGCTGAGCTGCTCGCCTCCCGGATCAGGGACGTGCCCGACTACCCGAAGCCCGGAATCGTCTTCAAGGACATCACCCCGCTGCTCGCCGACCCCAAGACGTTCCGCGCGATGACCGGCGAGTTCACCCGGCACGCCCGCGAGGCGCGGGCGACCAAGGTGGTGGGCCTCGAAGCGCGCGGCTTCATACTGGCCGCCCCGGTCGCCGTCGAGGCCGAGCTCGGCTTCATCCCAGTCCGGAAGGCGGGCAAGCTGCCCGGGGCCGTCTACGCGGTCTCGTACGCGCTTGAGTACGGCGAGGCGACGCTGGAGATCCACCGGGATTCCTTCCAACCCGGCGACCGGGTCCTGATCGTGGACGACGTGCTCGCCACCGGCGGGACCGCGGCTGCCGCGGTCGAGGCCGTGCGCCGCGGCGGGGCCGAGCCGGTCGGGGTTTCCGTGCTGCTCGAACTCGGCTTCCTGTCCGGCCGCGCCCGGCTTGCCGCCGACGCTCCCGGCGTTCCGGTCACAGCTTTGCTCAGGGTCTAGTGATCACGTGAGCAGTAGTCACACTTTCCGGCCATCACACCGCGTGATCATCATGTTTGATCGCATCCCGTCCTCAGCGAACCCCGTCGCCGGTACCATGGGGGCAGAGCCCAGGTGACACGATGGGCCAGGGAGGTAGTCGCTTGACGACCACGCCGGAGGCAGCTGTACGAGCCGAGCGGGACGGGCGGAGCGCGCCCGCGCCGTCCGCCGCTGCCACCGGCCCGGAAAATGGCGCGACGGCGCAGTCGGCGCCCGCGTCACCCGCGCAGTCGTCCGCAGAGCCGCCGTCGGCACTGTCGCAACCAGCACAGTCGCAACCAGCACAGTCGCAACCGGCACAGCCATCCCCCGCACAACCTGCCGTGTCGCAGCAGGCCTCGCCCCTGCCGGGCCCGGCGATACGAACCTCCACCGCGCCAGCCGCCTCCAGCCGGGTTCGCGCCCGGCTGGCGCGTCTCGGCGGTCCGCGGCCTGGTGGCCCCAGCCCGGTCCTGGAGCCGCTGTTCCGCATCGTGCGGGCCAGCGATCCCAAGGCCGACCTGCGCACGCTTGAGCGTGCCTACCAGATGGCCGAGAAGTACCACCGCGGCCAGCGGCGCAAGAGCGGTGACCCGTACATCACCCACCCCGTCGCGGTCACCACGATCCTGGCCGAACTCGGTATGGACATCCCGACGCTGTGCGCGGGCCTGCTGCACGACACGGTCGAGGACACCGACTACACGCTCGACATGCTGCGCCGCGACTTCGGCGACACGGTGGCCCTGCTCGTCGACGGCGTGACCAAGCTGGACAAGGTCAAGCTCGGCGAGGCCGCGCAGGCCGAGACCGTGCGCAAGATGGTCGTCGCGATGGCCCGGGACATCAGGGTCCTGGTGATCAAGCTGGCCGACCGGCTGCACAACATGCGCACCATGCGCTACATGCGCCGGGAGAAGCAGGAGCAGAAGTCCCGCGAGACCCTGGAGATCTACGCTCCGCTGGCGCACCGGCTGGGCATGAACACCATCAAGTGGGAGCTTGAGGATCTCGCCTTCGCGATCCTCTACCCGAAGATGTACGACGAGATCGTGCACCTGGTCGCCGAGCGCGCGCCCAAGCGCGAGGAGTTCCTGGCGCAGGTCATCGACATCGTCCAGGGCGACCTGCACGGGGCCAGGATCAAGGCCACGGTCACCGGCCGACCGAAGCACTACTACTCGGTCTACCAGAAGATGATCGTGCGCGGCCGCGACTTCGCCGAGATCTACGACCTGGTCGGCATCCGGGTCCTGGTCGAGTCGGTGCGCGACTGCTACGCCGCGCTCGGCACCATCCACGCGCGATGGAACCCGGTCCC
>NZ_DASYZI010000170.1:0-9151 GCF_035946395.1 Actinocrinis sp. | reverse complement strand
AACCCGGCACCGGTGGACCTGAGCACGCCTGCGGGCCGGTATCGCGCGATCCGGCTGATCCGCCGGTTCGAGGAGCAGGCGCTGGAGCTGGTCAAGTCGGGCGTGATCGTCGGCGGCACTCATCCGTACATCGG
Organism: Actinocrinis sp.; assembly: GCF_035946395.1. Lineage (NCBI taxonomy): Bacteria > Bacillati > Actinomycetota > Actinomycetes > Catenulisporales > Actinospicaceae > Actinocrinis > Actinocrinis sp. The sequence continues at coordinate 9,017 of NZ_DASYZI010000170.1, read as the reverse complement.
GCAGGAGGCCGTCGCGGTGGGCGTGTGCGCCGCGCTGCGGCCGCAGGACCAGATCACCAGCACGCACCGCGGGCACGGCCACGTGCTGGCTAAGGGTGCTGATCCAGCCCGGATGCTCGCCGAACTGGCCGGACGCGTGGGCGGCCTGAACCGCGGGCGCGGCGGATCCATGCACGCGGCCGACCTGTCCCTGGGCGTGCTGGGCGCGAACGGGATCGTGGGCGCCGGAGCGCCGATCGCGGCCGGCGCCGCGTGGGCCGCGAAGCGCGCGGGCGCGGACCGGGTCGTGGTCACCTTCTTCGGCGACGGCGCGCTGAACCAGGGGGTGCTGCTGGAGACCTGGAACCTGGCCGCGATCTGGTCGCTGCCGGTGGTGTTCGTGTGCGAGAACAACGGATACGCCACGACTCTGCCGGCCGCGAGCGCGGTCTCCGATCCAGGCGGCTCCGGTTCCGGGGTCGCGCGAGCGGCCGGGTTCGGGCTGCCCGCCGAGGCGGTGGACGGCATGGACGCCGAAGCCGTGCTGGCCGCCGCCACCACTGCGGTGGAGCGGGCACGCGGCGGGGGCGGCCCCTCGTACCTGGAATGCACGACCTACCGGTTCGAAGGGCACCACACCATGGAGCGGCGCATGCGCCTGACGTACCGCACACCGGAGGAGATCGCCGCGTGGCGCGACCGCGATCCACTCGAACGGGCCAGCGCCCTGCTGGTCGAGGGTGAGCGGGAGACGATCGACGCGGAAGTGGAGCGCACGTTGGCCGCGGCGTTGGAGTTCGCTCTGGCCAGCCCGCAGCCCGATCCGGCGACCGCGGCGGATTTCCTGTACGCCGACGGCCTGATCCCGCGGCCGGGGGTCATGGTATGAGCTGGCTGTCATATTTGAAGGCGCTGAACAAGGCCCTCGACAACGCGCTGGCCACCGACGAGAGCGTCGTCGTGCTCGGCGAGGACGTGGGCGCCGGCATGTCCGGCGTGACGCTGGGGTTGCAGGCCAAGTTCGGGCCCGATCGGGTGGTGGACACGCCGCTGTCGGAGCAGGCGTTCACCTCGCTGGCGGTGGGCGCGGCGCTGAGCGGATTACGCCCGGTGATCGAGTTCCAGATCCCGTCGCTGCTGTTCCTGACGTTCGAGCAGATCGCGAACCAGGCGCACAAACTGCACCTGATGACCGGCGGGCAGGCGAGCGTGCCGGTGACCTACCTGGTGCCCGGCTCCGGGTCGCGCGCGGGCTGGGCGGGGCAGCATTCGGATCAGCCGCACGGGCTGCTGGCGCACGTCGGGATCAAGACCGTGGTGCCCGCCACACCGACGGACGCGTACGGCCTGCTGACCAGCGCGATCTACGACCCGGACCCCGTGGTGGTGTTCGCGCCCGCGGCGGCGCTCGGCGTGCGCGAGGACGTCACCGCGCCGCTCGAACCCGTGCCGCTGGGTTCGGCGCGCATCCACCGGCAGGGCACTGACGTCACCCTGGTCGCGGTCGGGCAGTCGGTGCACGCCGCCCTGGCCGTGGCGGAGGAGTTCGCCGCGGAGGGAGTGGACGTGGAGGTGTTCGATCCGCGCTGCGTGTACCCGTTCGACTGGGTCGCGTTGGAGCGGTCGCTGGCGAAGACCGGCCGGCTGGCGGTGATCGACGACGCCAACCGGTACGGCGGCCTGGCCGCCGAGGTGCTGGCCGTCGCCGCCGAGACCGCGCACCTGACCGCGCCGCCGGTGCGGGTGACCCGCCCGGACGGCGCCGTTCTGCCCTTCGCGCTGGCCCTGGACCAAGCTATGCAACCCGACGCCGAGCAGCTGCGCCGGGCGTTGCGCACGGTGCTCAAATAATCACACTGAGCACGCGTCACTGCAATGAAACATTACCGAAATGTCACAGCCCCGAAATAACAGAATGCTGAGCTGATCTCATGGCTAATAGTCGTTATCAGTGGGACCGCACCCATCCCGGGTTGGTCAGCCTCCAGCAGGCGATCGACCCCGCGCGCCGCCGCGTCGTCGAGCACCCGATGTACCGGGCGATCAACACTCTGCCGCGGGTGCGCACCTTCCAGCAGTCTCACGTGTTCGCGGTCTGGGACTTCATGTCGCTGCTCAAGACTCTGCAACGCGAGCTGACGTGCGTCCAGGTGCCGTGGGTCCCACAGGGTCCGACCGCCAGCCGCCGACTGATCAACGAGATCGTGCTGGTCGAGGAGAGCGACGAGCTCGGCGAGGGCTACATAAGCCACTTCGAGCTCTACCTGAACGGTATGCGCGACACGGGCGCCGACACCGTGCCGATCGAGACGTTCCTCAGCCAGCTGAAGGCGGGCGTCACCGTCCGCGACGCCGTGAAAGTCGCCGAGATCCCCGCGGCGGCCGCCGAATTCGTCACCACGACCTGGGAGATCATCGAGACCGCGCCGGTGCACTGCCAGGCCGCCGCGTTCGCCTTCGGCCGCGAGGATCTGATCCCTGAGATGTTCCAGCAGGTGATCACCATTCCGGACACCGACGGCCGGCTCGACGTCTTCAAGGACTACCTCGCCCGGCACATCGAGGTGGACGGCGAGCAGCACACCCCCATGGCCATGCAGATGCTCATCGACCTGTGCGCCGACGACCAGACCCGCTGGGACGAGTGCGCCGCCACCGTGCAGACCGCGCTGCGGGCACGCGCCGCGCTCTGGGACAATCTGCACGCCGGCTTCGAAAAACTCGAATAGCGCGAACTGAGCAGAAAGCAAGCCATGGACTCGGCCGACGCCCCTGCCCCGCCGCTCACGCTCGACGACTACGCCCGGCTGGCGCAGGCACGCCTGCCCCGCGACATCTGGGACTTCGTCACCGGCGGGGCAGGGGACGAACGCACGCTCACCGCGAACCGCGCCGCGTTCGACACGATTCGACTGTTCCCCCGCATCCTGACCGGCGCCGGCGTCGCGCAGACCGATGTCACGCTGTTCGGCCGGCCGTGGGCCGCGCCGGTCGGTGTGGCGCCCATGGCGTATCACACGCTGGTGCATCCGGAGGGCGAGCTGGCGACGGTCCAGGCGGCGGGATCGCTCGGCCTGCCGGTGGTCCTGAGCACGTTCGCGGGCCGCGCTTTCAAGGAGCTGCGACCGGCGACGGCCGCGCCGCTGTGGTTGCAGGTGTACTGCTTCCGGGAGCGCGACACGACGCGCCGGCTCGTCGAGGACGCGCAGGAATCAGGGCTCGAAGCGCTGGTCCTGACCGTGGACGCTCCGCACCTGGGCCGAAGGCTGCGAGACCTGCGCAACGACTTCGCCCTGCCGTCGCACATCCATCCGGCGAACCTGCCGGACACCCGGTTCTCGTCACCGGCTGCGCACGCCGCAGCCGAGATGGACCCGGCGCTCGACTGGTCGGTCGTCGAATGGTTCCGCTCGATCAGCACTCTGCCGCTGCTGCTCAAGGGCGTGCTCACGCCGGGCGCCGCGCTGCGCGCGCTCGACGCCGGCGTGGACGGCGTGATCGTGTCGAACCACGGCGGCCGGCAGCTCGACGGCGCACCGGCCACGATCGACGTTCTGCCGTCCGTCGCCGCCGCGATCGGTGGACGGGTACCCGTGCTCGTAGATGGCGGGATCCGGCGTGGCGGCGACGTTCTGGCCGCGCTGGCGCTCGGCGCGGATGCGGTGCTCGTCGGACGCCCGGTGCTGCACGGTCTCGCTGTCGCGGGACAGGACGGCGCGTATCAAGTCCTCGACATGCTCCGGCAAGGCCTGCGCGAGACGATGACGCTGGCCGGTGTCGGCGACGTTGCCGGCATCAGCCGCGACCTGGTCGACGTGACCGTCACTTCGCCATGGCGACCGCACACGCCGCTCGCCGCAACCACTTCCGCTCCCCCGGCTGCCGCCCCGTCGGCCGACGAGGCATCATCATCCGGCTCGGCAATCCCCAAGCATCGGCTCCACGCCAGCCTGTCCGACCCGGACATGGACACGATGGAGTTCCTCAACGAGATCGCCGACCGCTTCCCGGACGCCATCTCGTTCGCGCCCGGACGTCCGTACGGCGGCTTCTTCGAGATCGAATCCGTCTTCGCGTCCGTCCGCCGCTTCCTGGACCACCTGGCCGAGAGCGGCCGCTCCCCCGAGGCGGTGCGCAATGCCCTCTACCAGTACGGCCCGTCCGCCGGGATCATCAGGGATCTGATCGCTTCCTCGCTGCGCGACGACGAGGGGATCGAGACGCGGCCCGAAGCGGTCGTCGTGACCGTCGGCGCCCAGGAGGCGATGTTCCTGGTCCTGCGCGCGCTGTTCGCGGACCGCGACGACGTGCTGCTGGTCTCGACGCCGTGCTACGTCGGCATCACCGGCGCGGCGAAGCTGCTCGACCTCCACACCGTGGCAGTACCCGAACGTGACGACGGGCTCAGCTGCGCCGACCTGGAGCAGGCGATCCTCACGCAACGCGCCGCCGGGCGCCGCCCGCGCGCGCTCTACCTGGTCCCGGACCATTCGAACCCTTCCGGAAACACCGTTCCCCTCGAAACCCGGCGCGAACTGCTCGACCTGGCCGGACGCCACGGATTGCTGTTGCTTGAAGACAGTCCTTATCGCCTGGTCAGCCACGGCGAGCGCGTCCCAACCCTCAAGGCTCTGGATCGTGAGCGGCGCGTGGTGCACATCGGCTCGTTCGCGAAGTCGGCGTTCCCCGGCGCGCGCGTGGGATACGTCGTCGCGGACCAGGAGATCGTGGACGCGACCGGAGCCATCCGCCTGCTCGCGGATGAGCTCTCGAAGATCAAGAGCATGATCACGGTGAACACCTCGCCGCTGAGCCAGGCCTCTGTCGCAGGCCTCCTGCTCGCGGCCGGCGGCCGCCTCTCCGAGCTCAACACGCGCCCGGCGGCGTACTACCACGAGAATCTCAACGCACTGCTCAGCGAGCTGGACGCACGGTTCCCCGCCGACACGCGCGAGACGCTCGGCGTGCGGTGGAATCGGCCGAGCGGCGGCTTCTTCCTGGCCGTGCACGTGCCCTTCCGCGCCGACAACGAGGCGCTGGCCCGCTGCGCACGCGAGTTCGGCGTGCTGTGGACGCCGATGATGTACTTCTACCCCGACGCCGACGGCGGTCGGTACACGCTCCGCCTCTCGTTCAGCGCCCTGACGCCCGACCTGATCCGCGAGGGGGTAGCGCGCCTCGCGCGCTTCGTCGAGGCCGAAACGCAACGACACCCCTCACGGCTCTGACACTGTCACACGGCGGCAAGGACGGAGCCTGAGACGCGGGGCCGGGCACGTCTCCTGGGACGCACGCCCACCGCCCTGTCGAGTCGCCCGCAGACACTCAGCCTGCGTGCGACCCTCCGCCTTGCGGAGCACGCGCCAGCCGCAGCGCCCTGATCCAGCCCACCCCTCGGGCACGCCTTAGGAGCCCGATAAGGATCTTGAAAACGCGCCCGGCCCAGGTAGATTTACCCAGATCGATATTCGCTGGCGAACCGGAGCAAACCGGGCATCACGAGCAAGATCTTCAGTGCATTCCTGGGGTGCGCTAAGGGTCTGGGCGGATCAGGGCAATGGCAATCCACGCCCGGATGGCAAGGCGCCGGGGCACCCTCAGACTTGAGGCCTGCGGGCGCCCCGGCAACACAGCCAGCCGGGCTGTGTTCGATCAACCACGTGGGGCCAATCACACCAGGCCACGACCTTCAGCGCGCTTCTTCGTGTCCGCCTAGTCGTAGATGAGGTCGAACTCCTCCCAGGGCCCGATGGCCGTCCGGTTCGCGATCAGCGGCGACGCGCCCGCGTTCTCGGCCGTCACGATGTCGCCGTTGGCGTGGGCACGGAAGCTGACGCTGCCGTCCGGATTGTTGATCAGGTCGAACGACTCCCATGGGCCGATCGCGGTCCGATTCGCTATCAGCGGGCTCGCTCCGGCGTTGTCGGCGCACACGATCATGTTGTTCGCGTGAGCACGCAGGCTGACGCTCCCGTCCGGGTTGGTGATGAGGTCGAACATCTCCCAGGTCTGGATCCAGGTGCGGTTGGCGATCAACGGTGCGGCACCGGCGTTCTCGGCTGTCACGATCATGTTGTCGGCATGCGCGCGCAGGCTGACCACCGGGCTGCCGGGCGGCCCGAACAGGTTCAGGTCGACCGCGTTCGCGATCGCCTGCATTCCGGCCTCGTTCGGGTGCAGATGGTCTCCGCTGTCGTAGGCCGGCAGATACCGAGTCGGGTTGCTCGGGTCGTGGGTGGCGTTGTCCTGATCGACCACCGCGTCACAGCCGCTGCCCGAGCCGCGCACGAACGAGTTGTACGCCTCGCGCGCGTTCTCGCCCGACTGGTTCCAGTAGCCCGCACCCTGATATGGCGTGAGCGTCGAGCAGAGGAACTTCAACCCGCTCTGGTGCGCGGCCGAGATCAGCTGCTGGGCCCCGGTGATGAGCTGGCCGGCGGTGGGCTGCGGACTGGTCGAGCCGAGATCGTTGAGCGGATCATCGGAGAAGATCACCCATTTGGCCCCGGGCTGAGTCAGCACGTCGCGGCCGAACCGGTTGATCGCGCTCTGGCCCGCGCCGTCCACCAGCAGCCGGTTGCCGCTGATGCCCTGGTTGAGCACGCCGACGTCGCGGCCCGAGCTCACCAGCCGGTCGGCCAGATAGTTCGGCCACCGGTGGTTCGAGTCCGTCGCGGAGGCGACGCCGTCGGTGATCGAGGCGCCCAGGGCGACCACGGAACCGACCGCCGCGGTGTTCTGCACGTCGAGGCTGGTCAGGAAGTAGTAGCTTCCGGTGGTCTGCGCACCGGACAGGGTGCTGTTACCGCTGACATCGCCGCTCGCGATGTAGTTCGTCGCCGTGCCCTGCTGGTGGTACGTCGACGCGCCGGTCGGCTGCGGCAGGTAGATGCTGACGGCGACGTCCGAGAGTGCGGGGACTGAGACGGCGATCGCGTCACTGGCCACAAGTCCGCCTGCCGGGATGGTCGTCGAGGACTGACCTGCGAAGGTGACCGTGTGGTCGGTGCCGGACGTGGTCGCCGAACCGGAGGACCGCTGCGCGACGTGCACGTCGGAGATCGCCAGCGGCTGGCTGCCGAACACGTTGGAGATCTGGACCCGCACCGAGGTGCCGGCGATGCTGGTGCGCACGATCTGGCGCAACGTCTGCTGGTTGAACGAGGCGCCGCCGCTTTGCGGCGAGACCGACCAGGTGCCGGTCCAGACCGTGCCCGCCGCCGCAGTGCCCGTAGTGCCCGCACCGACAGTCACGGCGTGGGCCACCGCGGCCCGGGGAGCGACGGCGCCGACAGCATCAGCGCTCTGCCCCGCGCCGACCAACGTCCAACCGACTGCCGCGAGCGCCACCACGCTGCTTGCGGCCGGCAACCCGCGCCGTCCGGGCACGTCGTACCTTCTCAGCCTTCTCATTCTCATCGAGACTCCGAATCAGTGCGTGCGGATACGCCTGACGTCTCACCGCGAGGCGGAGCCGAGAGCGCCGATCTCGGACACACGATAGGTACGCCGCCCGGAGCATTGCTCCGATGTATTAGTCACGTCAAGTGGACCATTGGATAGGTTTTCGAGATTTTGCTCGGACTTGTGCAAGTCATACCAGCCAGGCACCTTGACAACGTCGACGCCATCCATAAACCTAGAGACGATTCATCCCATGTCTGTCGGACGTTCAGCCAACAGGTTGACCTCTCGTCCGCAGACCACGGCCCGCGAATCCTGCCGCACCAGGATTCGCGGGCCATTTCATGTATCTCAGGCCTCAATCGTGGATGAGGTCGAACTCCTCCCACGGACCGATCGCCGTCCGATTCGCGATCAGCGCAGACGCACCTGCATTGTCGGCCGTCACGATGTCACCGTTCGCGTGAGCACGGAAACTCACACTCCCATCCGCGTTGTTGATCAGATCGAACTCCTCCCACGGACCAATCGCCGTGCGATTCGCAATCAACGGCGAAGCACCCGCGTTATCGGCCGTCACGATGTCGCCATTCGCGTGAGCACGGAAACTCACACTCCCATCCGCGTTGTTGATCAGGTCGAATGACTCCCATGGACCGATCGCCGTGCGATTCGCGATCAACGGCGAAGCACCCGCATTGTCCGCGGTCACGATGTCGCCGTTCGCGTGAGCACGAAGGCTGATCACGCCGGCGGTCGCAGTCGACGAGATCGCCAGCGCGAAGATGTGCGTGGCGACGACGTTCGGCGTCGCGCCCGCGCTCACGTTCGGCAGGATCACGGCCTGCACGGTCTTACCCGTGGTCAGCGGCACCGCCTGGTAGTACAGGTGCACGGTCTGGGTTTGCTTGCCGGCGTTGTTGTTGATGTACGACAGCGTGGCGGCGATGTCCGTGCCACCGGCCGCCGAACTGGACCACCAGTCGGCGAATGCGAGCCCGAATGTCTGGGTGCTGCCGTCGGTGTAGACGACCGTGCCAGTACCGGAGCCCGTGCCGTAAGCGGACGAGCCCAGGATGCCCAGCGTGGTTCCGGAGCCGGAGAGCGGAACGGCCTGCCCGCCGGCCACGATGTTGTCGTTGGTGCCGGACGCCACGTTCGGCCAGGTGAAGGTCACCCCGTCGTGGGCGAACGCGCCACCGGGCGTCAGGCCTGCGGCGGCGAGTGCTTGTGCGGAGTAGCTGGCGCCGTTGGGTCCGTCGAAGTTGCCCGGCTTGGTGTTCGTGTCGTCGGTGATGCCAACGTTGTTGAGCGCCGCGGCCATCGACGGGTAAGCGATGTTGATCGTGCCGGAGTCCGTGAACGGTCCAGAGCCGGTGAGCGTGGCTTGTGCGGAAAGTGCAAAAGCGCCTGGGGCCGTGCCGGAGGGTGCGGTGATGTGCCAGGTGGTGGTGACTGTTTGTCCGGCGGCGACGGTGGCGAACGTGGATGGTGTGGTCGCCGCGACAGTCCACCCGCTCGGCGCGCTCAGCGACAGGGCGATGTTGTTTTGCGTGGTGGTGCCGCCGTTGACGAACACCGTGCTCGCGGTGGCCGTGCCACCCGCGGTGGTCAACGCCGGAGCCGTGAGCGTG
>NZ_DASYZI010000169.1:0-2852 GCF_035946395.1 Actinocrinis sp. | reverse complement strand
CGCTCATCGCCTCCCCCGCCGACCCCCGACGCGGTCGCGGCGACGATCGCGGACCTGCTGTCGCAGGGCCCGACGGACGGCTTCGCGTTCGAACTCGCCCTCGCCGACCTCGTGCACGCGGCGCGCGAGGACCGATCGGCCCTACGTGCCGCGCTCGCACCTGTCGTCGACAAGGGCTTGGCCCCACAGTTGGGCCTGGGCCGCGGCCAGGGCCGTGACCTGCCGCTCGCGACCCCGCTGCGCCAGCTGCATGCGCTTGCCGTCAACGCGGCCTGGCTTCCCGCCCCGTCTCGGCTCCACGACCGCGCGAGTGGCTACGCGGGTTTCGAACTTGCCCGGCTGTTCCATCGGCTCGCGCTGAACCTCGACCGTCCGCCCGGCATGGACCCGTACGCGTTGCGCACCCCGGCGGACATCCTCACGCTGCGTCTCGCTGAACTCGCCGCGCACATCGGCGACACCGGACCGGTCGAGCCGGTGAGCACTCCGACCGACCCGGACGGCTGGATCGACCCCGACGTGCTGGCCGCACGTATCGCGGCGGCCGAATCCGACGGTTGGCAGCCGTGGCCGCTCGACTTCGACCAAGCGTTGCTGCGCCTGCCGGATTCGCCCGCGCCCATGGCCGCGCGTGCCGCGCATCGTCTCGCGTCACCGGCCGGACGCCGACTTGCCGGGTGGCTACGCGACGGCAGGCCCACCCTCCCGAGCAGCGCCGATCTCGTAGCCGAGGACACGTCAGCTGCGTACGCCCGCACCCGGATCAGTCCCCCGCGGGCTCAGCCGCTCATAACGCTGCCGGAGACGCTCGTCAGCGGCTCGGCCGATGACCGGTACTCCTCGCGCAGCACGGGCCCGCTCGCTCCCAGCACCCTGATCCACCTGCTGCGGCGCGGCTGGTACCCGCCGCGCCCCCTGGCGGACGGCTCCTGCTGGACGATCTGCTGGCCGGCTCTGCTGCCCGGCCGTCCAGACCTCATCGCCATCGCGGCGGCGTGGCACCCGCGGCATCCGGATGCCCATGGCGGATCGTGCCCGACTCCCGTGCTGACCCAACTCGCCCACGCGGCGCAGGCACAGGATTCCGACCCGGATCAAGGTCGCGATGGCAATGATACAGACAGGCACATCGACGGCCACGGCACCCTCGCGGCCATCGCGCGAGCCCTCACGTCCCGCTCCCCGGCCAAGCGCGCCGACGCGGCGCAATCGCTCGCCATCCTCGCCACGTCAGGCCGCTTCGACGCTCACCGCTTCGGCACCGCGCTCGCCGCTTTCGCGACGCGCACCGACCGCCAGTTCCTGCGCACGGCGGTCCCGGCGTTGCAGTACGTGCTGCGGGCGCCTGCCGACGCGCATGATTCCCACGACTCCGACGAAGGCACCGTCAGCGCTCGTGCCGCGGCGATGGACCGCGCCGTAGCGTCCGCGATCGGTACAGCCATCCTCGGCTGGCTTCCCGCGATCCTGCCTCCAGCCGTGAACCAGCCGGAGCCCTACACCTCACACCTGCTGAATCTCGCTGCCGACGCCCTGACGTCAGCCCACGCATCGAGGCAACCGACGTCCGTTCTCGACGCGTTGACGATGCTCGCCAGCCGCCCGAGCCACTCGCCTGTATCAGACGCCGCCCAACGACTGCTGGCCGCGCTCACGAGGGCGTGAGCACGGCCAGCAGACCTGTTGCGTTAATTGCGTCAATTACGTATCGCGACCTCTTTTTACGGCGTTACATGCGCGATGAATGTCGCCCAGTTGGCGAAGGAGTCCGCCTCCTGGCCGGAGATGTATTCGTTGGCCATCCATACCGTGCCGGACGGATCGGACACCGCAGCCGAGTAGTCGCCCCAGCGGACAGTGCCGTGGCCACCGAACGCCTTGACCGCGGTCAAGTCATCGGCCGCATTGGCTCCACGCGCGCTGACGAACACCGGCCCGGCGCCGCTCGACAGCGAGATCGGAGCCCACGCCGCGCTCGGGTGGTTGTCCGGCCCGGCGAGCGTGAACGCCATGATCGCCTTGCCCGAGGGGGTGACGCCGATCGACGGGAACAGAACGTCTTCGGCGTTGACCGCCAGGTAACCCTGTCCGGCCAGCGTCGCGCTCAACGCACCGCCCGCCGCGGTGGCCGGCGTGGTCGCGAACCACGCGATGCCGGAAACCGTCGGCCCCTGCGGGGTCTTGACCCCGGTGTTGACCGCGCTCCAGAGCCTCCCGCCCGCGAAGACCGCTTGGTTCATCCGGTCGTCGTTGGTGGACAGCATCGGAAGATGGTCACTGATGATCAGCGTCCCGGGAGCCTGCGACGCGTTGGGCGGCTGGGCGTAGAGCTCACTCGGCACGACGACCTCGTGCAGCGCCACGTTCGGTGACTTGCCGTTCAAGGACGCGGTGTTGGTGAGGTTCCACACCGCGATCGTGTTCGCGCTGGTGCCTAGCGCGGGCGCGGCCCCGAAGTCCTGCGCGCTCTGGAAGTACTCGGTGCCGTTCGCCGCGCTCTCGTACCCCGACGCGGGCGCCGTCGCCGGCTGGATCGAGAACGCCACGCCGCCGAGCGTGCTGGTCACCGCCGGGTCCAGACCCGGTTGCAGGTGGATGACCGCCGTGTTCTTGCCAGTCTCCAGGCCCAGCTTCGACATCACGTACATCTGGGCTCCGTTGAAGGCGGGGCCGGTGATCGAGTACTCGTTCGTCGTGATGTAGAAGCCGTTGGCGTCGGCCCCGATCAGCGGCTGGTCACCGAAGCACGGGCAGCCGGCGTCGCTGGGGGTTCCGGCGGTTCCGTCATCCGTCGTGGCGAACGTGTAGATGTTCCACGTGCCGGTCGGGTCGGAGGTCGCGGTCACCGCCAC
>NZ_DASYZI010000168.1:0-4116 GCF_035946395.1 Actinocrinis sp. | reverse complement strand
TTCAGGCCTTTCCAAGGGGTAACTCCGGGCCTGCATGTGCGCGCTGACAGACCGCCGGAAAGCGGAAGGCCCCCTCCCGCCGAACGGCGGAGAGGGGGCCTTTGCGGTACTTCTGTACAGCGGTGCTTCGGTGCCGTGGGTCAGTCCAGATAGTCGCGCAGGACCTGCGAGCGCGACGGGTGGCGCAGCTTCGACATGGTCTTGGACTCGATCTGGCGGATGCGTTCACGGGTGACCCCGTAGACCTTGCCGATCTCGTCCAGCGTCTTCGGCTGACCGTCGGTCAGACCGAAGCGCATGGAAACCACGCCGGCCTCGCGCTCGCTCAGGGTGTCCAGCACCGAGTGGAGCTGCTCCTGGAGCAGGGTGAAGCTGACCGCGTCGGCCGGGACCACGGCCTCGGAGTCCTCGATGAGGTCACCGAACTCGCTGTCGCCGTCCTCGCCGAGCGGGGTGTGCAGGGAGATGGGCTCGCGGCCGTACTTCTGGACCTCGACGACCTTCTCGGGCGTCATGTCCAGCTCCTTGGCCAGCTCCTCCGGGGTGGGCTCGCGGCCCAGGTCCTGGAGCATCTGGCGCTGGACGCGGGCCAGCTTGTTGATGACCTCGACCATGTGCACCGGGATACGGATGGTGCGGGCCTGGTCGGCCATGGCGCGGGTGATCGCCTGACGGATCCACCAGGTGGCGTAGGTCGAGAACTTGTAGCCCTTGGTGTAGTCGAACTTCTCGACCGCACGGATCAGACCGAGGTTGCCCTCCTGGATCAGGTCCAGGAAGAGCATGCCGCGACCGGTGTAGCGCTTGGCCAACGAGACCACCAGACGGAGGTTGGCCTCCAGCAGGTGGTTCTTGGCGCGGCGGCCGTCCTCGGCGATGATCTCCAGCTCGTGCTTGAACCGGGGGTCCATCTTCTCGCCGGAGTTCAGCTTCTCCTCGGCGAACAGGCCGGCCTCGATCCGCTTGGCCAGCTCGACCTCCTGCTCGGCGTTGAGCAGCGGGACCTTGCCGATCTGCTTGAGGTAGTCCTTGACCGGGTCCGCGGTGGCCCCGGCCGAGGCGACCTGCTGCGCGGGGGCGTCGTCCTCGTCGTCGTCGGACAGGACGAAGCCCTCGTCCTCGTCGCTCGCCGCCGGAGCCTCCCCGGCCGGCTCCGCCTCGTCGGTCTCCGGCTCCGGCTCCGCCTCGGCGTCCGCCTCGCCCTCCGTGTCCGCGGCGCCGTCCAGTTCGGCGTCGTCCGCCAGCGCGTCCGCGTCGAGTTCGAGATCGAGCTCGCCGTCCAGCTCCTCGGTGGCCAGCGCCTCGTCGTCCTCACCGGACGCTTTCGCCGAAGTGGCGGACTTGGCAGGCGCGGCCTTGTTCCCGGCCGCCTTCTTGGCGTCCGCCGACGGCTCCTCGCCCTGCGCCGCGGCCGCGGTCTTCTTGGCCGGGGCCGCCTTCTTCGCGGCGGTCTTGACTGCGGGCTTCGACGACGCGGTCGCGGCGGCCTTCTCTCCGGCCGTCCCGCTCGTGTCGCCGGCGGATTCGGCCTTGCCCGCGGCGGCCGACGCAGGCCTGGCGGCGGCCTTCGTCGCGGCGGGCTTCTCGTCGGCGGACTTGGCCGCGGCCTCGGCGGTCTTGTGCACGGTGGCGGTGGTCCGGCCCGAGGAGGAGGCCGCGACGGCCCGCTTGCGCGGCTTGTTCAGGGATGCGGCGCCCTCACCGACCACGGCGACCGTCACGCCCTGCTCCAGAAGGGCCCGCAGCACCGACTTGGCCTGGCTCACCGGGACCTTGGCCTGCTCGCAGGCACGCCTCACATCCTCGCTCGAAACCGCGGCCCCCTGGGCGCGGTTGAGCAGAGCCTGCACGGCGGAAGCCACCGGCGTGGCGGGCGCGTCCTCTGTCGTCGACGGTGCGCCGGACGCATTGGGGGCGGCAGACGCGGAAAGCGAGATCGGGGCCGACACTCACGTACCCTTCGGAAAGGTGCTCACAGAAGCGCTAACTAAAAGACCTGGCATGCTATCGACTGAACTCATTCAAAGCGAGCGGCTGAACTCATCATGTCGTATGGGGTAACAGCTGTTGCCCGAACTGTCACACTTGTTATGACAGCACGATTGAGCGGCCCCGTATTCCCGTCCAAATTGACGGGTCGGCAGCCGCAGTAGCCGTGCCTGGTGTAGATCATTCCCGGCCGCGGCTCCGATCAAGCCGCTGTACGCCGCATCGCAAACGCAGGTCACGCACTCGGTCCAGCAGTCTAGCAGCGCCCCGAAAGCCTACGCACACCGCCTCCCGTATCCGCCGTCTGTCGGTCCGTCACACCCGCACGCGTACCGCGAGCAGCGTCACATCATCGTCCTGCTCGTGATCGCGCAGCATGGTCTCCACGAGGTGGTCAAGCAGCGGTTCCAGCGCGGTGTCCGGAGCGCAGAGGGCCGCGGCGCGCAGCCGCGCGAGCCCTTCGTCCAGCGAGTCGACACGCGTCTCGACCAGGCCGTCCGAAAAGCCGATCACGATGTCCCCGGGCCGCAGCGAGAGCTGGTGCTCGAAGCGTTCCTCGCTCCAGCCGAGCGGCGTCGCCTCCGGGGTCGCGTCGACGTAACGCGCGTCGCCCTCGGCGGTGATCACCAGCAGCGGCAGATGCCCCGCGTCGGACATCACCAGGCAGCCCGCCGCGGGGTCGTAGACCGCGTACACGACGGTGGTCAGCGACTCGGCGTTCTCGGTCGCGTCGAAGAGCCGGTCGAGGCCGGTCAGCACGGCGCGCGGGGAGGGATCGCTGTACGCGAGGGCACGCAGCGCGGCCCGCACTCGGCCCATGCCCGCCGCGGCGGTCACGCCCTTGCCGATGACGTCGCCGACGACCATGCCGAGGCGGCCGTCCTGGAAGCCGAACAAGTCGTACCAGTCGCCGCCGACCTCCGTGTCGAGCGAGCCGGGGATGTACCGGAACGCGGCGTCGATCCCGGGCAGGTCCGGCAGCCGCTTGGGCAGCAGCGCGTCCTGGAGGGAGACGACGTGCCGGTGTTCACGCTCGTGCATGCGCGCGCGGGCGACAGCCATGGTGCACTGTCCCGCCAGAGCCTGAAGGTAGGCTTGATCGTCTTCGTCGAAGGTGTGTTCCGCGTCGTAGACCAGGTACAGACCGCCCACCGGCCCGACCGCGGTGACCAGCGGTAGCACCGCCCAGGCCTGCTCGGATTCGAGCGATGCCGCCCAGTGCGCCGATTCGGGGAACATGGTGAGCACCGCCGCGCGGTCCGGCAGGTAGCAGGGCTGCTCGGCGCGCACCGCGGCGGCCAGCAGCGGCGGCCAGGAGACGGTGCGCCGCTCCCAGCGCTCGTCCTCGATGTCGGCGGCGCGCGGCGAACGCTGCGCCGGCACCGGTCGGACCGTGCGATTCTGCGGCCACGGCGAGTGCCCGATCGGGTCGAGCAGCCGCAGTTCGACGTGCGAGGCGCCGGTCACCTGGCCGAGCTTGGCGACCGCGGCGCGCACCTCCCCGATGGTGAGGGCGCCGGCCAGTTCCCGGGCCACGGTCTGGAGCTTGCCGATCCGCCACTGGGTGGAGCCCAGCAGTTCGGCGATCCGGTGCCGGTCGGTGACGTCGTGCACGATCGCGAGAGCTCCTGAGATCTGTCCGGCCGAGTCGCGCACCGGGGACCAGTGAGTACGCAGGACGCGGACGCCGTGGCCGCGCGGCGCCGGGGCCCACTGCGCGACCTCCCACCGCTGTTCGGGCTCGCGCCAGCTCTTACCGGTGTTCACGACCCGGTTGATGGACTCCTCGACCAGCGCGCCGTACTCGCCCGGCAGCACCTCGCTGGGTAGCCGCCCGGGGTACTGCTCAACGCCGAGCCCGTTGATCTCAGCCAGCGCCCGGCTGACCTGCCGATAGCGCGCGTCGCGGCCGTAGTGGGCGAAGGCCACCGAACCGTCCTGGAGCAGCGCGCGCAGCAGGCCGGAGTGGGCGTCGTCCGTCTCGTCGTGGTCGGCAGGGTTCTGCTGCCGGACAGCGTCTCGGGCCACCGCTCGCTTCCCATCCCCTAACCGATCGCGGCGAGACGGCGGACCGCTGTCCGCCGTGAACACAGGCGACGCGAATCCGCGCAGGCGTCGCCCGTACCC
>NZ_DASYZI010000167.1:0-33182 GCF_035946395.1 Actinocrinis sp. | reverse complement strand
GCCTGTACTTGTTGCCCAGCATCAGCTGGTTCTCCTTCCAACCCGAGTGCGGTGACCTTGCCGGACAAGCACGCCCCGCCGACGTCCTCGCCGAAAAATCACGGAACGTGCCTGCCTCATGACACTGAGGTTAGAGCCGGGCTCAGGGCTGCGCCATAACGCAGAGACCTGATTCTTTTGCAGGCGCACACGTGACCCGCGGCGGAACGTTCCCGACAATCAACCGGATCGCGGCCGACCGCCCAGACCGTGCTCGGCCTCCATCTCGCCGCGTAACGCCGAGGTTGAAAAAGGCCCAGTGCTTCCGGCTTGGCAGGGGCCAGACCACGGCCAGTCCAGCACTGATTCACTCCGCACAACGACAGCAAGACGTTCCCGAAGGTGTGCTTCCGAACTGCGCCCTGAGCTGCGGCTCTGCTGTCATGGCCAGCTCCTACCTGGCGCGGTGAGCACCACATGTGTCACGCCGTGTTCAGGAGTTCACCGAGCCGGCGGGCAAGAAAGCGTCGTTCTGCACCGGTGCGTGCCCGGTCCATAGCGGTGCGGTAGACGGGTATAGCTGCGGCGATGCGGCCAGCGCGCCGCAGGAAGTCCGCGTGGACAGCGGGTAGTAGGGGGTAGCCGACAAGCTCCTCCTGGAGCATCGGGAGCAGTTCGAGGGCTTGGTCGGGCCCGTCCCGGAAGCTGAGTGCGACCAGCCGGTTCAGCGCGATGACGGGGTTGTATTGGATCGTCAGGAGGGCGTCGTACGCTTTGACGACGCGTCCCCAGTCGGTCGACTCGGCCCGCTCGGCGGTCGCGTGCAGCGCGGCGATGGCAGCTTGAAGACGATACGGACCGGGGCTCTGATCGGGTGAGATTGCGACAAGGGCCCTGAGGCCAGCGTTGATCTGGTCACGATCCCACAGTGCCCGGTCCTGCTCGTCGATCGGCACCAGTTCTCCAGAACCGCTGATGCGCGCACGGCGTCGCGAGTCCTGTAGCAGCATGAGCGCGAGCAGGGCCCTGGCCTCGTTGTGCGCGGGGAGCAGGTCAACCATGAGCAGCGCGAGTTCGATCGCCTCACGAGCCAGGGCTTCGCGCGTCGGCGGACCTTCGGTGGCACTGTAGCCCTCGGTGAACAGCAGATAGATCACGGCCAGAACGCCATCGACACGGTCGGCGAATTGGTCGGCGGGCGGGACGCGCAGCGCGATCCCGGCATTCTTGATCTTCGTTTTGGTGCGCAGCAGCCGCTGGCCCATCGTCGCCTCGGACACCAGGAAAGCCCGCGCGACCTCGCGAGTGGACAATCCGGTGACCGTCTTGAGGGTCAGTGCGACGCGACCGGCGACCGGAAGGGCGGGGTGGCAGCATGCGAACAGCAGTTTGAGCCGGTCGTCGTCGGTAACGCAAGGACGGCCGCCTTGGAGTCGGCTTGCGGCGTGCAGGTCGTACAGCTTGTCGAGTTCGGTGCGACGGCGTCTGAGGGCGTCTATGGCGCGGTTGCGCGCGACGACGCTCAGCCACGCCTCCGCCTTGTCGGGCACGCCGTTGACCGGCCACTTGATCAAGGCCTGTTCGACGGCGTCCTGCCAGCAGTCCTCGGCGAGATCGAAGTCACCGGTCAGGCGCACCAGCGTGGCCATGACGGCCAGGCGACCACGCCGGACCGCCACGGCGACGGTATCCGGCGCGGTCGCGCGACCAACGGTCATTCGGTGGCCCGCCAGTCGTCCGGGCCACCCATGGAGTGGATCGGCCGGATCTCCAGACGGCCCTGATATGCCATGTTGTGCCTCAGTGCCTGCTCGATCGCCTCATCGAGGTCCTCGCACTCGATGATGGCCAGGCCAGCGATCCACTCCGCCGACTCGGTGAAAGGGCCGTCGGTGATAAGCACCTTGCCGTCGCGCACACGTACGGTCGTCGCGTCGGACTTCGGTTGCAGCCGTATCCCCTGCCGATACGCTCCCTTGCCGATCATGTAGTCGAACCAGTCGTCGATCGAGGGGGCGGCCGCGTCGTCGGCCTCGGTGGCCTCGGGGTCCATGACGATGAACATCGCGTACTTCACAATTCGCTCCTTGGCCGGTGGGCCACTGTAGGCGGGCCTCACCGTCATGACGATTGCCCCCGGCCATTTCCTACAAGGCTGTCGGAAACGTCGCCGTGTCATCGTCATATGGTTGACCACTGCGCACAACCAGGGAGGACCTCCGTGTCAAAACTGCGCGTCCACAACTTCGTCGTGTCCCTTGACGGATACGCCACCGGCGAGGGCCAGTCGGCCGAGGCCGGTTTCGGCCATGCGCAAAAGGAGTTCCTCGACTGGTTCGGGAAGCTCCGGCTCTGGCGCGGCATGCAACCAGATAGGAATCTCGGCCCGGACGAGGCGATCGCCGCGCCCTGGGGCACCGGGATCGGCGCGGAAATCATGGGCCGCAACAAGTTCCGGCCCACCACGGGCCCCTGGCCCGACAGCGGCTGGCCCGGCTGGTGGAGCGAGGAGGCACCGTTCCACACACCCTGCTTCGTCATGACGCACTGGGAACGCGAACCGCTCACCGTCGGCGACACCACGTTCCACTTCGTGAGCGGCACCCCCGCCGAGGTCCTTGAGCGCGCCCGCGATGCGGCCGGCGGCCTAGACGTCCGGCTCGGGGGCGGACCCACAACCGTCAACGAGTTCCTGGCGGCCGACCTTGTCGACTACCTGCATGTCGTGTTGGTGCCACTCGTGCTGGGGCGAGGCGTCCGGCTCTGGGACGGTCTCGACTCGCTACACGAGCGGTACACCGTCGAAGTGATCTGCGTGCCCAGCGGAGCCACCCACCTGTACTTCACTCGATAACGCGCTCCGCGCCGTCACGTCAGTTACCGAGTGATGTTCCACTTCTGATGATGAGGTGGCGTCACAGGCACGAGTGTCGGCCCCGCTGAATCGAGGACTGTGGCAACCGCGGCTTGCTCCACGCCACGCGCCAGCACCTCGATCCGCTCGGGGTCGAGACATCCGGCATGTGCGCACACCGTCGGCACGACTCCATCGGAGTTGTCAAGCCTGGTCGGCACACCTATTTCAACCTGGGCTGATGCGCTTCCCGCGAGTGTACCGGCTCGCCGGGCCGCGCTGGGTCTCGTGGTGGGGCTGTGAGGGGTGTGGGATTGTTTGGCCGGTGTCCTGCCCGTGTGGGGTGGTGGCTAAAGAATCCCCCACCCCGGTGGTGAGTGCGGTGTTCGTGCGAGCCGGGTCCGTAGGTGAGGGGCTGTGGTGCCTACGATCTGTCGCGCACGCTTTGTCGGTGCTCGGCCCAGATGTGGGCGGATTTCGCCATGCCGGTCTTCCAGTTAGTGAGTGGTTTGGCTTGGCTGATTTCGCGCCATAGCCGGGTGCTGGCTGTGGCGAAGGTGTCGATGGCGTGGGGGCTGGCGGTGTGCCACGCGGGTGTTTGCTGTGCCCAGTGTTCGGCTTCTTCGGGGGCGTGACCGGCTGTGATCAGTCTCATGACCAGGCAGCAGGGGTCGATCCATGCAGCGCCTTTGGTTGGCCATGCCCAGTCGATGATGTGGGCGGTGTCGCGGTGGATCAGGATGTTGAACGGGTTGTAGTCGGTGTGCAGGAGTTGGTCGCCGGCCAGTAGTCGGCGGGATGCTTCGTCGTTGATGTATGCGGCCCAGCGCTGTTCGGCGATCTTGACTGGTGCGTCCGGGCAGGGGATTTCGCCGAGTCGTCGCATGGCGTCAACGACCAGGGGCAGGTCGGGCGAGCCGGGCGAGTAGTCGGCGTGGCGGCCCGGGATGCGTTCGAAGCCGAGAAGATCCCAGTCGTCGATCTGGATGTGCCAGAGCAGGCGCGGTGAGACGGGCGCAACGTGGGGGCTGATCGCCGCTTCACGCCGTTGGGTGACCACGCCGGGGTGACTGAGGCGCAGCCCCTTGACGAAGAAGGATCCGGCGTCGGTGTCCAGGAAGAGCGCGATTTCGGAGTTGAGTCCTTCCTTCGCGGTCGTCGCGCGCCGGACCGGACCGGTCTGGGCCTGGATCGCGTCGCGCACGGTGCCGGGCAGGCGTTCCCAGTGAACTCGCTGCATCGTGGTCCTTGGCTGGTGCTGGCGGGCGTGGCCCGTGGTGGGAGGCCACGCCCAACCATAGGGCTTCTAGTAGGGGTTATCGTCGCTCGCGCTGCATGAGCACATGGTGTGCTCGACGACCTTGTCCAGGTCGCTGATGATCTCGATGACGTCGGTTTCCGGCGTCTCGTCGATCTCCTCGTCCTCGACGGATCGGGGGCGGATCTCGATCATGACCGCGGTCACGCGCTGCTCCTTCCGTGCTGGCAGTAGGTGTTGAGCGGGGCCTTCGCGTCCTGGTAGAGCTTGGCCAGCGGTCGGCACACCGTGCACGTGCCGGAGAGCTGGCAGCCGGAGCAACCACCGGTGCGAAGCATCAGGTTGTCGGCGATGGCGCCGAGCCGCCGAAGGCCGTGCACGCCTTCGGCCGACAGGTCGATCTGGGAGTCGCGCCCGACCTTGCAGATGCTGGCCTTGCCGTGCGGATCGACGTGGAAGAAGGTGTGTCCGGCGTTGCAGCCGGTGAACGGCTTGCGAGCGCGAAGGTGCTCGGTCGACTGCGCGGGCAACACCTCTGCGCCTCCGTAGATGGTCGGCGAGAGGTTCGAGTAGACCAGGTACTCAAGCCCCCACCGCTCAGCCATCTTGATCATCACAGCTTCTTCGTGGGCGTTGGTTTTGGTGAGTACGATGTTCAGTCGCATGGGTAGAGCGGCCTCAAGGGCGGCGGTCATGCCGCGCTCGAACAGCTTGAAAGCTCCACGGCGGCGCACCAGGCCGTCATAGCTCGCTTCGCTCGCCCCGTACACGCTTACCGTGATCCGGTAGGGGCGGCGGGTGTCGAGCAGATCCAGGATCGCCTGGTTGTGCAGCCGCGAAGCGTTCGACGAGATGTGCAGCATCATCCCGAGGTCGTAGGCGAGGGTGTACGTGTCGGCGAACAATTGGTCAATCAGCGGTTCGCCACCGGTCAGTTGCAGCCACAGCACTCCGGCGTCGCGCATCGTGTACAGCAGCCGAACCCGCTGGTCCCAGCCCAGGCCACTGAAGGTCTTGAGCCCGAGATAGCAGTGTTCGCAGTCGTAGTTGCACCCGAGGTTCAGTTCATAGGAGGCACGGCCGAAGGAGAATGCGGACTGGTCGCGGATGATCACGGTCTCGGTGACCTTGCTGGTCCCGAGCTCCAGGCCCCACGCTTTGCGCGCGGTGTCGGCAAGCCACTGTGGCGATTGGGCTCCCGTGGCGGCAGCGCGCCCCAATTCGAGGTAGTTGCGGCGCGGGATCTTCACGCCCGCCTGGTGGCCGGGGCGAACGATCAGGTAGTCATCGATGAACGGGCTTGCAATGAGCTGGTACATCGCGGTCATCTCCTGATCACATGTGACCTTGTCGGGTGAGCCCCAAAGGTTGGTGGTGATGTCGGGTTCGGGCGGCGCGGTGTGGTGGTCGCCGCTTGGGGGTGGCCGGGGCCGGACCGCCGCCTGTGAGAGCGGTCCGGCCCCGGTCGCGGGCAACGGTCCGGGGTGTTGCTCGCTGGCTGCGCGGCGGACTTTTACCATCGTGCAGCCGGTCTTAGGGTGTTTCTTCTAGGCGCAGGACGGCGGCGCGGACCCGGGTCAGTTCGTCGTCGCTGTAGTGGCCATGTTCGGCGAGGTTCAGGAGTAGTCCGCGTGCGATCATCACGCGGGGGTCGTCCTCGGTGATGATGACGGGTTGCGTGCCGTCTTCCGGGTCGATCACTGCGCCGTATTCGCCGGTCCACGCTTTTGCGTGGCGGTGGTTGAGCAGCGCGGCGAGCAGCACGGCGGCGGTGGTCTGGTCCGCTGGCAGTTCGGCGGCTGCCTGCGGCCCGGCGAGCGGTCGCGTGTTGCGGAAGAGCACGATCCGCGTCATCTGGGCTTGTTCTGCTCCTCCCACTCCTTCTTGGCGTTCAGCGCGTCCCTGATGGGTTGAGTGACGTTGTCGTAGAAGTCGAGTTCGCCCTTCAAGGTGCCGGGGGCGTACTCGTCGTCGCTCTTGCCCTTGTCCTGGGGCTGGTCCTTCTTGCCCATGGCGTTGTCAGTTCCCTTCGGTGCTGGCGGACGGCTGTGCGGCCGGTGCGGGGGTGGTGAACTCGGCGTGGATGGCGGTGATCCACTGTTCGTCGTCCCGCTTGTAGCCGCGTTCGGCCAGGGCCTTAGTGAATGCGGGCACGTGGCCCGCGCCCCAGAGCAGGGCGACGTGCGCGTCGGGGGTGTAGGACAGTCGGGTGTCGAGTGCGGTCAGGGCGGCCTGTTCGCGCTGGGTGGCTACCTGGAGGTTGATGCCGGGGAAGAGCAGTTCGGCGGACGCTACGCCGGTGGCGACGTCCAGTTCGGTGCTCACGGCCTGGAACAGCAGTGCGCGTTGCAGGTCGGGGGTGAAGTTGTTAAACATGTACTGGGCTTGCTTCAGTTCGCCGTCCATGCGGCGCAACTCGTCCTCGCCGTAGGCTGCGGCGACCGCGAGCATGTCCAGGTCGTGGACTTCCCAGCCGTCGCGTACCGGCAGGGCCTCCTTTTGCAGCGTCAGGCCTATGTCCTTGGCCTGCTGCTGCCCGTCGGCGAGCATGCGGGCGATCACGTCCGCGCCGAAGCGCAGGGTCTCGGGGGCGGAGGCCAACTGTTCGGGGGTAGGGGCGGTGACCTGCTCGGCGTAGATCCGGCCGCCCTGATCCGCGATGCCGTCGATGATCTCGCCCAGCGCCTGGTAGTAGCCGGGTTGGGCGGCGTGGACGGTGCCGATCAGGGTGATGCGGCTGCTGGTGTCCGGGTTGAGCAGCACACGGATCGGGGCTTTGATGTCGCCGGTCTGCGCGGCAGGCTGGGCCATGTCGCTCTCAATCATTCAGGTACTGATATGGGAACCCGGGCGGGCTGTCCGGGGGCTTGGGGTGCCCCCCGGCCTCTGGAGGGTCGGGCTGGGGCAGGGGTGCCGTGGCCTGCCCGCCGGTGCGGGTGCGCTTCGGCCGGGGTCAGGCGCGGCGCGCGCCGTGGCGGTGTTGCGCGGTAAGTTGTTCGAGTCCTGCGATCACGCGGCGCAGGGTCGCCTCGTCCACGGGCGGAGGCTGCGCGGGTCGCCACACGTATGGCAGCGGAGCGCGCACGGCTTCGCCCAGCAACGGCCAAAAGGGGCTCACGGCGGAGCCCCCGTCGCCCGGTAGGCGGCCCACGCGGCGTCGTACTCCGCGTTCTGCTTCAAGGCGATCGGGTCGTTCCTGGGGATGGGGCACGGCGTTCCGGTGCTTGGGATGACCTCGACGATGTCCCACGTGCTGCTGAAGCGCCAATGCCGGGCGTTCTCCTCGGCAAGCTCGACGTCAGCATCCGTACAGCCCCAAAGCCGCAGGACCACGCGCGTGGGCTTGGCTAGTGCGTCCAAGCTCGCGCTTGTTGGTGTCACGTGGGTGGTGGCGTGGCTCGGTCGCGGCTGGTGCATGGTCGGGTTCATGACCACCCGCGGCACCCCCGTCCACGGTGCGCCATGTGGATGGTGAAGTCCTGCTCGACGAATGTCAGTCCACAGACATATAGGACAATGTCTTGTGACTGAATTAGCGTATCCACGATGCTGGTCCTTCCTCGTCGTATAAGGCCCAGGTCCGGTTCCATGCCTCGCCCTGGTCTAGTGCGTCAGGGTCCTTGCGTGGGATGCGCCGAGTGGGACCAGTGGTGCGGTCGGTGTGCGCGATCTCCCAGTTGTGGCGTTCGGCGGCCTGACGCCCGCTGGCTTCCGCGCGGTCTGCGCCCTGTGGGGTGCGGCCCCAGATCCGCATGACCATGCGCGGGCGCTGAGCAGTCACACGAATCTCCTCGGCAGTTATGACATATGCCATTACCTGGCTATAGAGTGCCCGCGCCCTGGCACAGAGTCAAGGGTTATGCCATAAGTCATAGGTGGTGATAGCGTGCGGCGTATGGAGATCCGACGAGTCAGCGCCTACCGGGCCGTTGCCGATGCGATTCGCGTCGACATCGAGGCAGGTGTCTACCCGCGCGGCAGTGAACTGCCGCCGCAGGAGGAGCTGGCTTCGCGCTACCGCGTCAATCAGGCGACGGTAAGCCGAGCCTTGCGCGTCCTCAACGCATGCGGGCTCACTATCAACCGACGAGGATTGAGGTCAATCGTCATGCCCATTCCACCCCTCGTGCGTGATGCGTCCGCGCGTTATCGCCGAGCTGCCCGTGAGCAGAACGGCGCAGGTGGCGCTTACGATGCGCAGATCAAGGCCCTTGGGCTTGAGCCGCGTGTGGTTCTGGAGGTTCGGCGTGTGGTGCCGCCCGCACGGGTGGCGCAGATCCTTGGCATCCGCGCCGATGATGAGTCTGCGATTGTGCGCAGCCGGGTCATGTGGGCCGCCGACACGATTACTCAGCTTGCGGACTCGTACGTGTCGGTCGAGCTGTTCGGCGGCAGCGTGTTGGAACACGTTGATGAGGGCGTGGGCGGCATGATCAGCCGGATGGCTGAGCTTGGCCACGCGCAGGCTTACGTGACAGAGGAGCGCACTGGTCGGCCGCCGACGCCGGAGGAGATGACGGCGCTCCAGATCAGCGAAGATCAACATGTCTTTGTGATCGAACACGTCGGATGGACTGCGCAGGATCGGGCGGTTGAGGTGACGGTGCATACGATGCCGCAGGGGTTGTGGATCGAGCGCACGCGGTTTGACATCGACTGATGTTCCGTAGGCGGCGGCCCCGGGCAGTACTCCGGGGCCGCCGCCATTCCAACCTGCTTTGTAGGTTGACAACGGCGGAGGCGGCCGGCGGCGGGCGTGGTGTTGGCCCGGTGCCGGTGGCCGGGGGTGACCAGAGGAGCGGTGACCACGATCACGACTGGTGCTGACGCTGCGGTGAGCGCGGTCCGGCCGCTGGGGTATGGGGGTGCTTGGCGCCACAGGCGACACCGGTACGGGAGCGGAGCGGCCTTGCGTCAGCGAGGCTGCGGAGCGTGTGGGGCGGGAGGGCGGGTAGCCGTAGGCGTTATGAAGCCAGCCGCAGGCGTCGGCGGAGCGCAGCGGAGCCCCGAGCAGCGCAGCGTTCGGCGCTTGGCGGGTGCGCGGCAGCGCGCTGAGGCCGTGGAGCGGCCGAGCCTTGGGCGAGGGCGCGGAGCGGGGGCAGGGTGCGGGAGTGCGGCATTGCCAGCGCGGCGTGTTCCAGTCTGCTGCGAGCGTCGTTGGAGGCGGTCGAGTCGGCGCGCGGCGTCGGGTGGGCGCGGCTACGTGGGGATGGGCCCGCATCTGACACCGGTTGGTCAGTATTTGGTGGGCCTACTGGTCCAGGTAGTGCTCTAGGCCGACGGTTAGGCCGGGGTGTTCGGCGACCCGGCGCACGCCTAGCAGGACGCCGGGCATGAAGGAGACTCGGTCGAGCGAGTCGTGGCGGATGGTCAGGGTCTCGCCCTTTGCGCCGAGCAGGACTTCCTGGTGGGCGATCAGGCCGCGTAGGCGCACCGAGTGGACGGGGACGCCTTGGACCGTGCCGCCGCGGTGGTGGTCGGCGTCGTACGTGGTCGCGTCGGGGAAGGGGGCGCTTCGGGCCTCGGCGCGGGCTTGGGCTACCAGTTCGGCGGTGCGTTGGGCGGTGCCGCTGGGGGCGTCGGCCTTGTCAGGGTGGTGCAGTTCGATGATCTCTACCGACTCGAACAGGGGCGCGGCTTGAGCGGCGAACTTCATCATCAGGACGGCGCCCAGCGAGAAGTTCGGGGCGATCAGGACGCCGGTGGACGGCGATGGCGACTCGGCCAGCCAGGCCTGCACTTGGGCGATCCGGTCGGGGGTGAAACCGCTGGTGCCGACCACGGCGTGGATGCCGTTTCTCGCGCAGAACTCCAGGTTGTCCAGGACGGCCTGGGGATGCGTGAAGTCCACGGCTACGGTCGCGCCTGCGGCGATCGCTGCTTTCGGGTCGTCGTCTACGTCGATACGCGCGACGACCTGCATGCCGTCGGCCTCGTCCACGGCGTCGCAGACTTGTTGTCCCATGCGGCCGGCGGCGCCGAAGACGGCTACGTTGATCATGGCGGACCTGGTGTCCCTAGTGTCAGGAGTGTCATGAGTGCAATGAGTGTCATGTCAGTGTCAGGAGATGAAGGCGGAAGGGTCCTTGTACGGACCGATGACGGCTACCGCGGGAGACGCCGTGAGCAGGTCGGCGGTCACGGCGCGCACGTCGTCGAGCGTCACTCCGGCGATCAGGTCCAGGACCGCGTCCACCGACAGGTGCTCGCCGTAGACCAGTTCGCCCTTGCCCAGCCGGCTCATCCGCGAGCCGGTGTCCTCCAGGCCCAGGACCATGCCGCCGCGTAGTTGGCCGATGCCGAGGGCGAGCTCACTTTCCGTGATACCGGTCTTCACCAGGTTGGCGATCTCGGCGCGGCACAGGTCGATCACTTCGCGCAGCTTCTTCGGCTGACAGCCCGCGTATACGCCGAACGCGCCGGCGTCAGCGTATTGCGAGGCGTAGCTGTACACGGAGTAGGCGAGGCCGCGCTTTTCACGCACTTCCTGGAAGAGGCGGGAGGACATGCCGCCGCCCAGGACCGCGGCCAGGACGCCCAGGGCCCAGCGGCGATCGTCGGTGCGATGCACGCCCGGCATGCCGAGGACCAGGTGCGCCTGCTCGGTCTTGCGGTTGATCAGGCGCGTGCCGGCGCCGGACGGGGCCGTGCTGGCGAGGTTACGGGGGCCCGACGGGGTGAGGGCCGGGTCGAGCAGGAGGTGCGAGTCAGTGGTCGATGTGGAGCGCTGGAAGGCCTCGTAGATCAGTTCCACGACACGGTCGTGGTCGAGGTTGCCGGCGGCCGCCACGACGAGGTTGGGACCGGTGTAGTGGCGGTGGTAGTGCTCGGCGATCTGGTTCCTCGTGAGGGCCTTGACGGACTGCACGGTGCCCGCGATGGGGCGGCCCAGCGGGCTGTCGCCGAACAGCGCGAGTGCGAACTCGTCGTGCACCACGTCGCCCGGGTCGTCGTCGGTCATCGCGATCTCTTCGAGGATCACGCCGCGCTCCGACTCCACGTCCTCGGGGCGGATCAGCGCCGCCGCGACCACGTCGGTGACGACGTCGGCGGCGAGCGGCAGATCCGCGTCGAGGACCCGGGCGTAGTAGCAGGTGTACTCCTTCGTGGTGAAGGCGTTGATCTCTCCGCCGACCGCCTCGATCGAGGCGGAGATGTCCAGCGCCGAGCGCCGCGCGGTGCCCTTGAACAGCAGGTGCTCCAGGTAGTGGCTGGCGCCGGCCGACTCGGGGCCCTCGTCGCGCGAGCCGACGCCGACCCACACGCCGAGGGTCACCGAACGGACCGAGGGCATCGCCTCGGTGATGACGCGGATGCCTCCGGGCAGCACGGTCCGGCGGATCTCGCCGGAGCCGTCCGTGCCCGGAAGCACCGTCTCGGTCGCGCCCGCAAGCAGCGCGCGTGCCCCGGCACGCGGGGGCGGAGTCTGCTCGGCCACCTGTATCAAAGTTCTTACCTGGTTGGTGTGGGCGCTCGCGCGGGTTCTGGTTGGTGTGGGCGGTCCGGGTCAGTCCTGGTCGGGGGCGGCGTCGGCCGCCTTGGCCTCCTCCTCGGCCGCCTGCTCGATCACCGGCACGAGCGAGAGCTTGCCGCGCTGGTCGATCTCGGCGATCTCCACCTGGAGCTTGTCGCCGACCTTGACCACGTCCTCGACGTTCTCCACCCGCTTGCCGCCGGCGATCTTGCGCAGCTGCGAGACGTGCAGCAGGCCGTCCTTGCCGGGCATCAGCGAGACGAACGCGCCGAAGGTGGTGGTCTTGACCACCGTGCCGAGGTACCGCTCGCCGACCTCGGGCATCGTCGGGTTGGCGATCTGGTTGATCGTCTGACGGGCCGCTTCGGCGGAGGTGCCGTTGGCGGCGCCGATGTAGATCGTGCCGTCGTCCTCGATGGTGATGTCGGCGCCGGTGTCCTCCTGGATCTGGTTGATCATCTTGCCCTTCGGGCCGATGACCTCGCCGATCTTGTCCACCGGGATCTTGACCGTGATGATCCGCGGGGCGTACTGGGACATCTCGTCCGGCGCGTCGATCGCCTCCAGCATGACGTCCAGGACGTGCAGCCGGGCGTCGCGGGCCTGCTTGAGCGCCTGGGCGAGGACGGAGGCGGGGATGCCGTCGAGCTTCGTGTCCAGCTGGAGGGCGGTCACGAAGTCCTTTGTGCCGGCGACCTTGAAGTCCATGTCACCGTACGCGTCCTCGGCACCGAGGATGTCGGTCAGCGCGACGTACTCGGTCTTGCCGTCGATCTCGGCGGACACCAGGCCCATCGCGATGCCCGCGACCGGGGCCTTGAGCGGCACGCCCGCGTTGAGCAGCGACATCGTGCTCGCGCAGACGGAGCCCATCGAGGTCGAGCCGTTCGAGCCGATCGCCTCGGAGACCTGGCGGATCGCGTACGGGAACTCCTCGCGGCTGGGCAGGACCGGCACCAGCGCGCGCTCGGCGAGGGCGCCGTGGCCGATCTCGCGCCGCTTGGGCGAGCCGACCCGGCCGGTCTCGCCGGTGGAGTAGGGCGGGAAGTTGTAGTTGTGCATGTAGCGCTTGCGCGTCTCCGGCGCGAGCGTGTCGAGCTGCTGCTCCATCCGCAGCATGTTGAGCGTGGTGACGCCGAGGATCTGGGTCTCGCCGCGCTCGAACAGCGCCGAGCCGTGGACCCGCGGGACGACCTCGACCTCGGCGGCCAGGGCGCGGATGTCGGCCACGCCGCGGCCGTCGATGCGCACCCGGTCGCGGATGATCCGCTCGCGCACCAGTTTCTTGGTCAGCGCGCGGAACGCCCCGGAGATCTCCTTCTCGCGGCCCTCGAACTGCCCGGCCAGCTTCTCGACGGCCACGGCCTTGACCCGGTCCTGCTCGGCCTCGCGATCCTGCTTGCCCGCGATGGTGAGCGCGGCGGCGAGGTCGGCGCAGACGGCCTCCGAGACGGCCTCGAAGACGTCCGGCTGGTAGTCGAAGTACTGCGGGAACTCGGGCACGGGCCTTGTTCCGTTCAGATGCTGTGCGGCCTGCCGGACCAGTTCGGCCTGCGCCTGGCACAGCACCTTGATGAACGGCTTGGCGGCTTCGAGGCCCTCGGCGACGACCTCTTCGGTCGGCGCCTGCGCGCCATCCCTGACCAGCTCGATCGTGGCGGTGGTGGCCTCGGCCTCGACCATCATGATCGCGACGTCGCCGTCCTCCAGGACGCGCCCGGCGACCACCATGTCGAAGACCGCGTTCTCCAGCTCGGGGTGGGTCGGGAACGCGACCCACTGGCCCTCGATCAGCGCGACGCGCACGCCGCCGATCGGGCCGGAGAACGGGACGCCCGCCAGCTGCGTCGAAGCGGAGGCGGCGTTGATCGCGACCACGTCGTAGAGGTGCTCGGGGTGCAGCGCCATGATGGTGGCGACGATCTGGATCTCGTTGCGCAGGCCCTTCGCGAAGGAGGGGCGCAGCGGCCGGTCGATCAGCCGGCAGGTGAGGATGGCGTCCTCGGAGGGACGGCCCTCGCGGCGGAAGAAGGAGCCGGGGATCCGGCCCGCCGCGTACATCCGCTCCTCGACGTCCACGGTGAGCGGGAAGAAGTCGAGCTGGTCCTTCGGGTGCTTCGAGTACGTCGTGGCGGACAGCACCATCGTCTCGCCGTCGAGATAAGCCACCGCCGAGCCGGCCGCCTGCCGGGCCAGCCGCCCGGTCTCGAAGCGGACGCAGCGGGTGCCGAAGCGTCCGTTGTCGATGATCGCCTCGGTGGTGTAACTGCTGGGACCCTCCACGGGTGCCCTCCTTGTCGTGTCCTGACGGAACGCGACGCCGCCGACTCGGCGACCGAACCTGGACACCGGTCTCCGATCGAAGCCGCCGGACCGCGGGCGGGCGCCCCGCGGGCGCCGGCCTTCCGACGGCCACTACCGAAGATCGGTACCGGCCTCTCCTGCGGCGATGAACGCCGCGTTCCTTCATGCTGTCGGCCCGGCCGTCCCGGCGCGGACCCCTTCTCACTATCTAACTTTCCAACGTCACGCTAACCCATGCGGTCAAGGCGTGGGGCGCCGAAACACCACAACAGGGTGTCGGTGTCGCATCCATCGACCGCGATACGCCAAGGAGCGGCGCCCGAGGTCTCCGGGCACCGCTCCCAACCGTCCGTGACTATCGGCGCAGACCGAGTCGCTCGATGAGCGAGCGGTAACGCGCGATGTCGCGGGAAGCGAGGTACTTGAGCAGCCGGCGGCGCTTGCCGACCAGCTGGTACATCCCCCGGCGGGAGTGGTGGTCGTGCTTGTGCGCCTTCAGGTGCTCGGTCAGGTCGTTGATGCGCTTGGTCAGCAGCGCGACCTGGACCTCCGGGGAGCCTGTGTCGCCCTCCACCGTGCCGTACTCGGCGAGGATCTGCTTCTTCGTGGCGACGTCGAGCGCCATCGGACTCCTTCGTCAGTCAAGCACCCGGGTGCACTCGGTCTTGGTCACGAGCACGGCGAAACCCGTCGGTGCATGTGTCCACAGAATGGACTGTGGAAAAGTCTATCGGAAGTAAAGGGTGTTCAACGCCAAGATCAACGCTGGGATCAAGGGCGCGAGATCAGCGCCGTGACGGGATTGTCGTGTAGACGGGGCGGTGGTGTGGCACCGCTGCGGTGTGGCGGCTAGTGGTGCGACTGTACGGCGCCGTATACGTGCAGCACGCCGAGCAGCACCGGGATGACCGAGGCGAGGAGCAGTCCGTCGAGCAGGTCGACGGTGCGCGCCCAGCGTGGGGAGAGTGAGCGGCCGGGCAGAGCGAAGGCGACCGTGACCAGAACCAGGCCGACGGCCAGCGTGATTCCGAAGAACCAGGTCTGCCGGGCCAGGTCCGAGACGTGCACGCCTGCGCCGACCAGCAGCAGGAGAAGGGTGCCGACGCCGCTCCACACCAGCGTGCCGACCTGCGCCGCGCGGCGGAAGAGCCGGGCGCGCGAGAGGGCGGCCAAGCCGAGGATCCCGGCCATGGCCTGCGCCCACGGGCCGCCGCCGCGCCCGTCGCTGGAGAGGGCCAGCACGAAGGCGGCGAGCACGACGGTCAGGCCGCAGGCCGCGGCCAGACCGGTGAGCAGCTCGTGGCTGCGGCGGGCGCGGCGGTCGATGGCCGCGGCGTCGACCGGCTCGTCGTTGCCCGGAGGCAGCGCGGCCTTCTGTGCGGTGCTGCTGACCTGCGGCGCGCCGTCCACCAACTGCGGCATCGGGAAGCGCACGGCGCGCAGCGCGAGGCCGGGCATGAAGCCGATGGCCGCGATCGCGACGGTGCCCGCGCCGGCGGCCAGCTTCACCGGAGCGGCCCCGGTGGCCAGACCGACCGCGCCCGCGACGGCGCCGACAGCCGCGGCGATGGCGGCGGCGAGGTACGGCTCGTCGTGCTGTTCCTGAAGGATCGCGCCGATCACCGCGACGACGAGCACCGCCGAGCAGCCGACGATGAAGTGCGAGCGGCCGAGGCCCGCGCCGGGGTCGACAGGCAATGCGCCGAGCCCGGCGAGGAATGCGTACGGCACCGCCGCGCCGCCGAGGACCGCGCCGCCGACGTGGTCGCCGTACACGCGGGAGCGCAGCCCGCCGAAGACGGTGAGCAGCAGGGCCATGACGGCGGCGACGAAGGCGGGCATGCCGTGCGGATCGTTGGACGTCCACAGCACCCAAGCGCCGAGGGCGAGCAGCGCCGCGCCGCCGGTCAGCCCGATCTGCCGCAGGTGCGGGGCGCCCCACATCCGATGGTCGTCCGAGACGCTCTGCGCGATCGCGTCCACCACGTCGTCGAAGACCGGCGGGGGCAGGGTCTCGGTGGCCGGGCGCAGGTAGAGCAGATCGCCGTTGCGCACGCCTTGTGCGGCGAAGGACATCCCGGTGTCGAGCTCGGCGCCGTCGAGCCGCGCGAGCACGAAGCCGGCGTGCGCGCCCTCACTCTGCCACTGGTCGGCCATCCGCAGGATGTCGGGCAGCAGTTCGGCCAGCGGCACGTCTTCGGGCAGAGCCACATCGACCCGGACATTCGGCGCAACCACCGTAATCCGGCAGAACCCTGTCATAAGCCCACTGCCACTCACCGCAGCCCTCCTCGTCCCCGCTCACGTACGGCTTTTCGGCGATGCGGCATCTTACCCGCGCCGCGGAGACCGGGGCACTTGGCCGGGAGGATGGGGATATCCGGTCGCTAGCATCAGGGTCACGACCGGATCGCGGCTAGCATCTCGGGCAACGCGAAGCGGTCGGCGCCACACACGGGAGGGCAGCGGCTTGAGTACGGTCATTGTGAAGAGGCCACCGCGGGTGCATCCCCCGCAGGTGCCTTCCGGGGAGGTCTACCTCGAACCGCCGCCCGAGCTGGCGCGCGCCACGAAGGACGGCGGCGCGCTGATGCAGGCGCTGCCGATGCTGGCCAGCGTCGGCTCAGTGGCCTTCTTCTTCATGCCCGGCAGCAATGTCCTGATGAAGCTGATGGGCGGCATGACGCTGATGTCGTCGCTCGGCTTCGTGGTGATGTCGCTGACGAAGGGCCGCAGCGGGGGCAAGGGGAAGACCGCCGACGCACGCCGCGACTACCTGCGTTACCTGAGTCAGGTGCGCGCGCAGGTGCGCAAGACCCAGCAGCAGCAGTACACCGCGCAGATGTGGTCGCACCCGAACCCGGCGCACCTGTGGGCGATCGTGACCAGCGGTCAGCGGCTGTGGGAGCGGCGGCCGACCGACGGGGACTTCGTGCAGGTACGTCTCGGCTCAGGCGCGCAGCGGCTCTCGACGCCGCTGGTCGCGCCGGAGACCGCGCCGGTGGACGAGCTCGAACCGATCTGCGCGGACGCGCTGCGCCGCTTCATCACCGTGCAGGGCACCCTTGAGGCGCTGCCGCTGGCGGTCTCGTTCCGCTCGTTCTGGCATGTGCTCATCGGCCCGGTGGCCAACGGAACCGCCGACGACGCGCGCAGCGAGGCCCGTGCGATCCTCGCGCAGCTGGCGACCTTTCACGCGCCGGACGAGCTGCGGATCTGCGTCGTGGCCGCGGAGAACCGGCGGCGGCACTGGGAGTGGACCAAGTGGCTGCCGCATGCTCAGCACCCGAAGGACGCCGACGCGGCGGGTCCGGTGCGGCTGATCTTCTCGGACGCCTCGCAGCTTGAGGAGGCGCTCGGCTCGGAACTGGTCGACCGTCCGCGTTTCTCGCGCGAGAACACTCCGCTGTACGAGGCGCCGCACATCGTCGTGATCGTCGACGGCGCGCGGGCCAGCGGCGAGTCGATGCTGCTGCACGGCGACGGCCTGATGGGCGTGACGGTCGTCGAGATCGACACCGACGGTCACGCCGGGCCGGTACGCGGCGGCGTGCACCTGGGCATCGACGGCACGACGCTGCATCTGGAGACCGCCAGCGGCGCGACCTTCACCGGCGAGTCCGACCTGCTGTCCATCCCGCAGGCCGAGGCGTTGGCACGTCAGTTGGCGCCGTTGCGGGTGGGTGGTGGTGCGGATGGTGACGAGCCGTTGCTGTCGGCGTTGGATTTCACGGATTTGATGGGGATCGGAGATCCGGGGTCGTTCGATACGCGACGTGGTTGGAAGCGTCTGTCGCCCCAGGATCGGCTTAGGGTACCGATCGGGGTGGGTGAGAACGGCGAGCCGGTGATCCTGGACATCAAGGAAGCCGCGATGGGGGGCATGGGTCCGCACGGTTTGTGCATCGGGGCGACCGGTTCCGGCAAGTCCGAGGTGCTCAGAACCCTTGTGCTTGCGCTGGCGGTCACCCACTCCTCGGAGAATCTGAACTTCGTGTTGTCGGACTTCAAGGGTGGTGCGACGTTCGCGGGAATGGCCGAAATGCCGCACACCGCGGCGGTGATCACGAACCTGGCCGATGATCTGACCATGGTGGACCGAATGAGGGACGCCATCGTGGGAGAGATGAACCGGCGTCAGGAGTTGCTGCGCGACGGGGGGAACTTCAAGAACATCCACGACTACGAGAAGGCCCGGGCGGCCGGCGCTGCTTTGACGCCGATGCCGAACCTGGTGATCGTGCTGGACGAGTTCTCCGAGATGCTCACCGCGAAGCCGGAGTTCCTGGACTTGTTCATCCAGATCGGCCGGATAGGCCGGTCGCTGGGTGTGCATTTGCTGTTGGCGTCGCAGCGCCTTGAGGAGGGCAAGCTGCGGGGGCTGGATACGTACTTGTCGTACCGGCTCGGTTTGAAGACGTTCTCGGCCGCTGAGTCAAGGGTTGTGCTCGGCGTGCCGGACGCGTTCAACCTGCCCTCGCTGCCCGGCTCGGGTTACCTGAAGACCGTCGGGCAGGAGAGCGGCAACCCGGCCGGTGCGCGGTTCAAGGCGGCGTACGTGTCAGGGCCGTATCGTCCGGCGACGCGCACCACGGTGGCGCGCACGCTGGACCACCGCCGCCCGACGCTGTTCACCTCCGTGTACCAGGCGCCCCCGCAGGTGGATGAGCAGATGGCGGCCACAGCGCCGCCGCAGGATGACGACGCGCTGGTCGACACGGTGCTGGACGTGCTGGTGCGCCAGATGGAGGGCCAGGGCCCGCCCGCGCACCAGGTGTGGCTGCCGCCGCTCGCAGAGCCGCCCACGTTGGACCAGCTGATGTCCGGTTTGCAGCCGACCGCGCAGCGCGGGCTCACGGCGACCGAGTACTCCGGGGCCGGGCGGCTGCTGGTGCCGATCGGGATCGCGGACAAGCCGATCGAGCAGAAGCGCGAGCTGTACCAGATCGACCTGTCCTCCGCCGCCGGACACGCGGTGATCGTCGGCGGCCCCAGGACCGGAAAATCCACCCTGGTGCGCACCATCCTGACCGGACTCGCGCTCGGGCACACCCCGGCCGAGGTGCAGTTCTTCGGGCTCGACTTCGGCGGAGGCTCCCTGTCCGGCCTGGCCGGGCTGCCGCACATGTCCGGCACCGGCGGGCGCCTGGACGCGGACGTGGTGCGCCGCGTCATCAGCGAGGTCGTGGCGATCCTGGACAAGCGCGAACAGTCCTTCCGCCGCCACGGCATCGACTCCATCGGCACCTTCCGCGCCAAACGCGCCCGCGGCGAGCTGCCCGACGAACCCTTCGGCGACGTGTTCCTGGTCGTCGACGGCTGGGCCACCCTGCGCGCCGACTTCGAACTACTCGAACAAGACATCCTGGAAATCGCCCAACGCGGCCTCGGCTTCGGCGTACACGTCATCATCACCGCAGCACGGTGGGCGGAGATCCGCCCGCAGCTCAAGGACGCCATCAACACCCGTATCGAGCTGCGCCTGGGCGACCCGATGGAGTCCGACATCGACCGCAAGGTCGCGATCAACGTGCCCACCGGCACCCCCGGCCGCGGCCTGACCCCGGGCAAGCTGCACTTCCTGGCCGCACTGCCGCGCATCGACGGGATCGAAGACGCGACGGACCTCGCCGACGGCGTCGCAAAGACCGTGCACGCCATCGCCGACGCCTGGCAGGGCCCTGCGGCACCGAAGCTGCGGATGCTGCCGCTGATGGTCCCCTACACCGACCTGCCCGACACCTCGCGGCGCCCGGGCCAGGTCGTGCCGCTCGGCGTGGACGAGACCAGGCTGGAACCGGTGTACCTGGACTTCAACAACGACCCGCACTTCCTGCTGTTCGGCGAGGGCGAATCCGGCAAGACCAGCGTGCTCAGAACGCTGATCAAGGGCATCACCGACGCCTACACCCCGCAACAGGCCCGCATCCTCGCGGTCGACTACCGCAGGGCACTGCTCGGCGCCATCCCGGAATCGCACCAACTCGCGTACTGCGCCGCCGCGCCGGCGGTGCAGAGCGTGCTGGGCGAGG
Organism: Actinocrinis sp.; assembly: GCF_035946395.1. Taxonomy (NCBI): domain Bacteria; kingdom Bacillati; phylum Actinomycetota; class Actinomycetes; order Catenulisporales; family Actinospicaceae; genus Actinocrinis; species Actinocrinis sp. Next base: position 13,281 of record NZ_DASYZI010000167.1, on the reverse strand, counting down.
TCAAGCCGTTCCTGGACAAGCGCCAGCCGGGACCGGACGTGACCGCCGAGCAGCTTCGTACCCGGACATGGTGGACCGGCCCCGAGATCTTCGTGATCGTCGACGACTACGACCTGGTCGCCACCCCCGGCGGAAACCCGCTGCTGCCACTGGGCGAATACCTGCCGATGGCCCGCGATCTGGGACTGCACCTGATCATCTCGCGCGCCTCCGGCGGCGCCGGCCGCGCCCTGTTCGAACCGCTGATCCAACGCCTGCGCGAATCACGCCAACCCGGCCTCGTGCTCTCCGGCGAACGCGACGAGGGCCAACTGCTCGGCCAGGTCCGCCCCAGCCAGCAACCCCCCGGCCGCGGCACCCTGGTCTCCCGCAAGCACGGCACGGTCCTGGTGCAGACCGCGTACCTCCCGCCACCTGTGTAGCTCAGGACGTGATTCAAGAGACGTAATCCAGAGTGGCCGCAGCCCACCGTCGGGCTGCGGCCACTCGCGTCCAGCGGCTGACTCTACGGCTACTGCATCAGGCGACGACGACGCGCGTCACGTGCCACGAGCGTCCCAGCCACGGCGACGACCACGAGCAGGATCGCGACGACGAGCGCGATGTACGCACCCTTACGCTGGTCGACCACGATCTGCGCCGGGGCCGCGTCCACAACCGGCAGCATCCTCGTGCCGTGCTTGACCGGCTTGGCCTTCGCCGGGCCGTCCGCGTTGGGACCGGCGCCGAACAGCCCGGTCAGGCTGCCCGGATCGGCGCTGAGCGCCGATCTCGCGTCCACCTCGCCCCAGCCCTGCGACGACGTCCACTGGCCGTTGCCGCTCGCCGTGGACTCCAGCACCTTCATCACCGTGTCGACCTGCCAGGTCGGGTGCTGCTCGATCAGCAGCGCGGCCACCGCCGCGACGTACGGCGCGGCGAAGCTGGTCCCGTTGTCGATCCAGATCTTCCCGTCCGGGAAGATCCCGCCGACCGAGACGCCGGGCGCGGTGACCCCGATGTAGGGCCCTGTCTCGGAGAAGTCCGCGACGCCGCCGTCCTGCGTCGCGGCACCGACCGCGAGCAGATAGGGCGCATACGAGGCCGGATACATCACCGGGTTGATGCCATGGTTGGTGCTTCCGTCGACGGCCTGGGTGTTGCCGTAGTTCCCGGCGGACGCCACGATCAGCACGTTCTTCTGGTACGCATTCAGCACCGCGGCCTTGAGGTCGGCGTCCGCGGTGTATCCGTCCTGCGATATGTTGATCACCTGCGCACCCGCGGTGACCGCGGCGTTGATCGCATCGGTGAGCTTGGCCTCGGTGTTGCCGCCGGTGACGTTGCAGCCCGCCTCGCGGTATATCAGCAGTTCGACTCCCGGCGCGATGCCGACCATGCCGTTCTTGGTCGACGACTGCGCGGCGATGATCGAGGCGACCATGCTGCCGTGGCCGTCGACGTCCACCTTGTACTGGCCGCCGCTGTCAGTGAAGTCCTGCCCGCCGACGACGTTCTTGGACAGCTGTTTGTCGCTGCCGTCGATCCCGGTGTCGATGATCGCCACCTTGACGCCTTTGCCGGTCGGGTGCACGGACCAGGACTGCGGGTTCGCGTACAGGATCTCCGGGGGCGTGGCGGACTGGTCGGCAAGCACCGGCTGGTCCTTCTTCGTCGTACACCCACTGTCGTCCGCCAGCGCCGTCCGGCCATCGCCGACCACGGTCGCACGGTAAGTGTCCCCGTTGCTCGGTACGCCGCCAGGTAAGAGCACGCACGCGCCCACCGCCAGCAGGACCGCAAGTCCGGGTCCGGATGCGTATCGCTTCATCGCTTTCTCACTTCGCCGCTCTCACCCGCCGTTGAGCGACGGCGAGATGCCCGCGCTCCCCGGATCGAGGATCGCACCGGCCTGAATCAGCTGCATCCAGTTGTCCGGGACCGGGTTGACGTGCACGTTGTCGTACTGGAGCTGCTTTGCGGCAGAGGTCTGCGTCGACTGGCCGTTCGGGCCCGGGATCGTGGCCGTCGCAGGCATCTTGTACCGCACTCCGGTGTCGGTGACCAGGTACTCGGACCCGCTGGTCTGACTGTTGCCGCCACTCACGTCGCGTGCCAGCGCGGCATGTCCGGGGCGCACCAGCACGAGGTCGGCGAGCGACGAAGCGCCGCTCTGCGCGACGCCTGCTCCCACGATCAGCGGCTGCGGGAGCTGCGTGCCGTAGGAAAGCGTGAGATGCGGTACGTCGCCGTCAAAGGCTCCGGAAAAGCTTGTGCAGAACACGCCGAATGCGGGGCCGACGCCGTCCGTGTCGAGCGTCGTCATCGTGTTCTGCGGCCAGTTGCTCGAAGCGTTGATGAGCGAGACCGGATTCTGCTGCTCGTCCTTCGGCGCGGCGGCGCTCACGTCGGACGGTTTCAGCGCCATCTCCTGCACGTTGCGGTGTTTTTTGAGCTCAGGCCCGGCGCTGTAGAGCGTGTAGGCGAAGTAGCTGACTTCGACCAGTCCGGAGTCGGTCTCGATGTATCCGGCCTGCTGCCCGTTCGCGGCGGTGAAGGACCCGTAGTCGCCGACATGCTGGCCCGGTTGCGAGGAGAGCGATGCGGGCAGCGATGCGCCCATGTCCGCGACGGTCGGGTACTGCAACGGGGCTCCGCGCTGGAAAGCGTCAAGCCACGTGTCCGAGACCCACGGGCCGTCGGCCTGGCGGCTTGTCAGCGTATTGATCACGTCTTTTTCGTCGACCTGATAGGCGTAGTCCCCGGCGACCAGAAAATCCTTGCCCGACGAGTCATGCACGACGAACGCCGTGGACTGCGACACGGTCTTGTCGCTGCTGTAACCGATCTCAAGGACCGTGTTGCCGCCCGGCTTCGTCTGGTCCGCAGCGTTCTGGGACTGCAAGCACAGGGTCCACTGCGTGAGGTCGACGTTGCCGGCAGTCGGGACGTCCGGCGGTGCACCGGCGATACCGAACGGCGCTCCCATGGTGATGTTCGCACCGTTGATGACGTTGTCCGGGACGTCGAACTTCTTGAAGTTGGGTCCGAGCAGCAGCCGTGCCGAGGTGATGTTCAGGACGGGATGCAGTTCCTTGTCCTGCGGCGAATAGACGTAGGCCGCACCCGAGGAGCTGTCCACGGCCAGGCCGCTCTCCCAGCCGCTCGGCGCGGAAGGCTTGAACACGCCGAGCACCGCGACGCCGGCCACCGCGATGGCGCTGAGTATCGCCGAGACGAAGAACGTCTTCACCGGACGCGGGGCCGCCTCGTCGCTCCCCGTGGGCGAAGGCGCGATCAGGTTCGCGACCATGCGCCGCCGCGCGAACACGAACGCGTCCAGCTGATCCTTGCGCGTCGCCATGCTCTGTCCCTCGCCCCCATGAAGACGTACGAATGCCGCGGTTCCGCTGCTGCGCGCCCGGTCGACTTCGCAGCGCCCCAGTGCGCGCCGTGCACACGGTACCCTCTTTCGCGCCGATCCCGCGGACCGGCCGACCGACGGCCTGAAGTGGGCCGAAAAGTTGTCCACAGGCCCGGAACGAGCGGTGGAGTTCGGCGGCGCGGACGAAGTACGGTAGCTATGGAATTCCGATTCCACCGGCGGAACGACCTCGGGGCGCAGCCCCCGGCGACGGCATGGGGGCAGGCACGAGGGCAATGGCGACGGCGACGAGCAGACGGGGTGCGGGCAGCCCGAATTACCCGAGCGGGAATCAGTCGGGCAATCCGAATCCGCGGAGTAGTCAGGGGTCTCAGCGCAATCAGGAGCCTTCGGGGCGACGCACGGCTGGGCGACGGCAGGGCGACGCACCCGGTTCGCAGCGGCCCCATCCGGCCGCTGCGCGCGCGCATCCGTCCGTCTACCCACGGCCCGGCCGGATGGGCCCGCTGCTGGTCATCCGCCTGATCTTCCTCGAAGCCGCGGCCGCACTGATCGCGGTGCCGATGCTGACGAATCACATGTTCTGGATCGCGCTGACCTTGCCTCTCGCGGCGCTCTGCGTGATCGGCGCGCTCGGCGGCAGCCGTGGACGGTGGATCGGCCAGGTGTCCGCGGTCCGCGGCGAGTTCCGTGAGCGGCGTTCGCAGCATGTGGACGCGTCCGGCGGCGAGGCCGCGCTCGCCCCGCTGCGTGAGACGTTCCCGGCGCTGCGTACCACGAGCGTGAGCAGCCGTACCGGCGAACCGGTCGGCATGATCGGTGACGGGACCTTCCTGACCGCGGTCGTGCGCGTCGGCGCGCGGCACGAACCGCTGCGAGCTCAGCGCAGCGCGCAGCCGTTGCCGCTCGGCGTAGTCGCCGGAGTGCTGTCCGACGAAAGACTCTCGGTCTCATGTGTCCAGCTGGTGACACACACTCAGCCCGCCCCTGCACCGCACTTGCCGCCGCACGCACTGGCAGTGCGCTCGTACCAAGGCGTGATGGGGGACGTGCCCGCGCAACGCACCACTTGGGTAGCGGTCCGCCTCGATCCGGAGCAGTCCGCCGGAGCGATCGAGGCGCGCGGCGGTGGACCGGTCGGCGTTCAGCGCACGCTGTTGACAGCGATACAGCGGGTCGCCAGCGACCTGGAGGGGGCGGGCTTTTCCGCAACGCCGCTCAGCGAGCCCGAACTCATCACCGCGATCGGCACGGCTTGCGCCGTCAACCCGCAGGTGGGCATCACGCCGCGTGCGGCCGGGGCGACGCACCGCACCGAAGAGACCAAGCGCACTTGGCGCTGCGACGACCGCTGGCACACGTCGTACTGGCTGGACAAGCTGCCGAAACTCTCGGCCGACAGCACACCTCAGCTCGTCGCCGCGCTCACCGGCGCGCCGACGCTGGCCACCAGCTTCGCCGTCACCGCGACTCGGGGCACCGGCGGCTCGCTCGGCTTCAGCGCGCACGTCCGAGTCGCGGCGCGGTCCGAGGCGCAGCTGACCGAGGCGGCAAAGGCGCTAGAACAGCGCGCGGCGAAGGCGGGGGCGCATCTGACCCGGCTGGACGGCGAGCAGTTGCCGGGCCTGATCGCGACGATCCCGCTGGGAGGGGAGGCATGAGCACCGCGGACTCCCGCTCCCAGCGCTACGCACGCACCGCCACGCCGCACGCGTCCGGCGCCTACAACGTGAACACGGTCCAGAGCACGCAGGCACCAGCGCCAAGTCGCGGCCGCAACCGCAGCGTCCCGCAAGAACAGCCCCGCCTGGTCGTTGCCGCCCGGCCGCCCAGGGCCGACGAAACCAGGCTTCTTCCAGTCCGCGGCCCGCGCCACGAGCGTCACCTGCTGGAGGCAGACGAGCTCAACACGCTGAGCCTCCCGGTAGGCGACGACGGTGTCGTCATCGGCACGGATCCGCAGAACCGGCCCGCGGTGCTCGGCCTGTTCCGTCCGCGCGCAGTGGACGGCGCACTCGTCGCAGGGTCGTATCTCGCCCAACTCATCGCACTGCGAGCGGCGGCGACCGGCGCCCGGATCGTGATCGAGACGGCCCGTCCGGAGCTGTGGAGCCCGCTGGCGCAGAACGCGGGCGGCGGCCAGCAGGTCGTCGCTCTCGTCCCAGTCCGCCGAGTGGGACCGCTCGGCGCCTCCGCCGCGAGCCCGGTCCTGCTGATCCGCGACTGCGGCGCCCGCCCGCCCCGCCTCGCCCAGCCGAAGACGGCCTGGCAGACCACGCTGACGCTGCTGCCGTTCCTCGACCCTGGGTACGCCGGCCAACTCGTCGGTGCGGACCTGGTGGCCCTGCAACGCATCTCGCCCCAGGAGACGCAACTCGCCACGCGAGTCATCCGCATAGGCGTCGAGGACGTGCAGGCGCTGCCCGGCCTGCCGGACGAGCTGACACTCTGGTGCGCACGTCACGGTCGTCAGTATGTTTACAGCATGCCGACGCAGCTCGAAGCCGGCCTGCTCGGCACCCCGAGGCGCATGGACTGACGGCGGCGGCCACAGATTCACAGCAGGTCGACAGCGGGTTGACCGCGAGTGGACCGACGCCGGATTGCTGAATGTCGGATTACCGAATGCTGCGATGACATACGAATTACCCGATTTCACACGCATTCCATGGCGGGTGTCGGTCTGACTACAGTTGTGCCAACGGCGGACCTGAAAGGGTGGCGGTGGCGGCAGTGAGCGGCGAGCACGGCTTCGGCGACAGCCCCGAGGACGAGGACTGGACCGGCCCGGTCTACACGGCCCCGGACTGGTACAAGCAGGCCGGCGATCCCGCCACGCCCGAAAGCACCGAGCAACAAGGGCAACAAGGGCAACAAGGGCAACAAGGGCAACAAGCGACGACGCAACCACGACTTCCACAGGCGCCGCAACCGCCACAGTTACAGCAGGCGCAGCAGCACCCGCAGCCACAACAACCGCAGGTCCACGGGTACGTACAGGCGTCAGAGGGACAGGTACCGTACGGTCAGACGCCGTACGGTCAGGCGCCGTCACCAGCCAGTCAGGCAATGCACGGCCAAGTGCCACCACCAGCCAGTCAGGCTCCACCCGGTCAGGCACCGCAGGCGCCACCACCACTCGGTCAGGCACCACTCGGTCAGGCATCGCACGGCCAGGCAATGCACGGCCAAGTGCCGCAGGCGCAGCCACCAGTCGTTCAGCCGCCGCAGGGACAGCCAGCACTGGGGCAGACTCCACTGGGATCGGCATCGCAACAGGGGCAGGAGTGGCCGTCACAGCCACCGCCACAGCCATCGCGGCCGCCACAACCATTCGGTGCGCCTCCACAGCTGCCACAGCCAGAGCAGGCGTTCAGCGTGCCGCCACAGCAACCATCGCCTCAGCCAGAGCCATCCGCAGCCTTCGATACGCATTCGAACACGCCGTCAAATCAGTCGCAGGCACCGCAGTCCGCGCCACCGTTCATCCCCCTTGCACGTCCGTCTCATCACGTGCCAGCCCCGACGTCGCCGCCCCCGCACCCGTCCGCACCCGCGCCGACATCAGCATCGCCGGCTCCACCGCTCGCTCCCCCGCCCGATGGCCAGCGTCCGCTCACTCCGCCGCCGCCGATCGGTCGACCCATCGTGCCCCCGCCAGGGCCTCAGGCCGATATGCCAGGCCCGCACTTCGGCCAACTCGCCACTCCGCACGCCCCGCCACCACAGATGCCACCGCCACAAGGACCGCCTCCACAAGAACGACCTCCACAGGGACCACCTCCGCCGCCATCGCAGCGCCCGGCGCAGCCGCTGACATCTGAATCTGCACCTTCTGCACCTTCAGCGGTCGAGCGTCCCGGGCACTGGAACGTCGCGCCGCCCGTCGCCAGCGCATGGCAGGCCGAACCGTCAGCGCCGCAGAACGCCGTGACACCGAACTCTGCGGCACCAAGCGGAAGCCCTCAGACGCCCCAGGTACCTCAGGCACCCGCGCCCCAGGCACTCCAGGCACCACGGCACGCTCCGCCACAGCCGCCGATGCCCACTCCCCCACAGGCGCTTCCGGCGCAGCCTGCCCTGCCGCAGCCGATCCAGCCGCCGCAGCGTCCTGCTCCGCTACCTCCGGGACAGGTACAGCCGCCTCCGGGACAAGCATCGTCGTCCCCGTCATCCTGGTCGTCCGCGCTGCCGGCACCTGTCGTTCCCGCGCCGATCAACGTTCCGCCCCCACTGCCCACTCAGCGCATCCAGCGCGTGCCCGACGGTCCGATGAACTCCACGCCGCACCCCGCACCTCCAGCGCCGTCAGCGCCTCAGCCGCTCGCCGCGCCTCCAGCGCAGCACGCTCTGCCTCCCGGCATGCCGCCCAACTCCTCCTGGGCATCGCAGCCAGCTCCACCAGCACCACAATCACAGCCACAGCCACAATCGCCGGCGCAGCCACACGCACAGGCACCCCAGCTACAGGCACCGCCGCCGCAACAGCAGCAGCAGTCGCCGCCACGGCCACTGGTGCCGCCTCCGGTCGGCCAGAATCCGCAGGATCCGCCACCGCAGTACGGCACGTACCAGCCGCCTCCCGGCGCGACGGCACCGGCCGGGTATGTACAGCCTGGCCAGCAGCCCGGCCAAGCGAACCCTCAGACGTACCCACAGCAACCGGGCCAGCAGCCCGCTTACACAGCCCGGCCGGGCGGTTATCCGGCACAGCCGCAGGTACAGCCGCCGGGGGCGATCCCGCTTGGCTTCCAAGCGTCACAGGACCTGACCTCCGATCGTCTGGTGCGCAAGGCCGAGCCGGTCGCACGCACCGGGTGGCGCAAGACGCTACGCACGGCTTCCGGCGGGCTGATCAAGCCCGCGCCGGGCAAGGCCGAGGCTCACCGCATGGAACTGCTCGCGCGGGTACGCACGCCGCTGCACGGCTGCCATCGCATCGCGGTGATCTCGCTGAAGGGTGGCGTCGGGAAGACCACGACCACCACCGCCCTCGGCGCGACGCTCGCCTGGAACCGCGGCGACCGGGTCATCGCGGTGGACGCCAACCCGGACGCGGGCACGCTCGGCCGACGGGTGCGCCGCGAGACCGGAGCGACCATCCGCGACATGCTCCAGGCGCTGCCCGCGATCCAGAGCTACGTGGACATGCGCCGCTACACGTCACAGGCCCCCAGCCGCCTGGAGATCCTGGCCAACGACGTCGATCCGGCCGTGTCCACCACCTTCAACGACGAGGACTACCGGCGGGTCATCGACGCGCTACAGCGGCAGTACTCGATCATCCTCACCGACTCGGGCACCGGCCTGCTGTACTCCGCGATGCGTGGCGTGCTGCAAATGGCCGACCAGCTGATCATCGTGTCCACCGCCAGCGTGGACGGCGGCAACTCGGCGTCCACCACCCTGGACTGGCTGATCGCGCACGGCTACCAGGACCTGGTCTCACGCTCGATCACGGTGATCTCGGGGGTGCGCACCACGGCCAAGGAGTTCGACCTGAACCAGCTGATCACGCACTTCGCCGCGCGCTGCCGCGCCGTCGTGCCGATCCCGTTCGACCCACATCTGAGCACCGGGGCGGAGATAGACCTCGAACAGCTGCGGCCGGCGACCGCGGACGCCTACCTGGAACTGGCGGCGTATGTCGCGGAGGGCTTCGGGGAGCGCGCGCGCTGATTCGGTCGGCGTGCCGAAAGCGCGTTCTGCGACCAAACCGGACTGCCCCGGAGCGCGAAGCGGGGCAAGACAGGGTGCGGTGCGTGGTCGGCGCGTGATCGGTGTCGTCGACGTGCCGTCAATCATCATCGGTGGGTAATCGGGTCGGCGTTGGGTGATTGGCTTGAGTACGGTGGATCCCATGGACATCCACCCCGACGAGGCCGCGTACGGCGAGGTGGTCGGCCTGCTGACCGACCTGATCCGCATCGACACCTCGAACCCGGTCAAACCCGAGCGCCCCGCCGCCGAATACGTCGCCTCACGGCTGGCCGAGGCCGGATTCGAACCGCGGATCTTCGAGTCCGGGCCGGGCCGCGCCTCCGTCGTGGTCCGCTTCGAGGGCAGCGACCCTTCCGCCGACGCGCTGCTCGTGCACGGGCATCTCGACGTCGTCCCGGCCGAACCGGCCGACTGGTCCGTGCACCCCTTCTCGGGCGAGGTCAGGGACGGCCTGGTCTGGGGCCGCGGCGCGGTGGACATGAAGAACATGGACGCGATGGCGCTCGCCGTCGTGCGCCGCATGGTCCGCGAGGGGCGCCGGCCGCGCCGGGACGTCGTGCTCGCCTTCGTCGCCGACGAGGAGGCCGGCGGCAACGATGGGGCGAAATTCCTTGCCGAGAAGCATCCCGAGTTGTTCTCCGGCTGCACCGAGGCGATCAGCGAAGTCGGCGGCTATTCGTACGAGATCGCCCCCGACCTGCGGCTGTACCTGATCGAGACCGCGCAGAAGGGCCTGTCCTGGTTTCGGCTCCAGGCGCGCGGCCGGGCCGGGCACGGCTCCATGCTCAACGACGAGAACGCGGTCACCGCGCTGGCTGCGGCGGTCGCCCGGATCGGCGCGCACCGCTTCCCCACCACGCTGATCCCGACCGTCCGCGACTTCCTGAACGAGGTCTGCGACGCCCTCGGCGTGCCCTTCGACCCGGCCGACCCCGAGGCGGCGGTCGACCGGCTCGGCCCGCTGGCCAGGTTCGTCGGCGCCACGCTGCGGCACACCGCCAACCCGACCATGCTCGAAGCCGGATACAAGACGAACGTCATCCCGGAGCGGGCGTCCGCGGTGATCGACGGGCGTTTCCTGCCGGGCGGCGAGCAGGAGTTCTTCGCGGTGATCGACGAACTGGCCGGGCCGGGCATCACCCGCGAGAGCATCCACCACGACCGCTCGGTCGAAGCACCCTTCGACGCCCCTATCGTCGAGGCCATGCTCGCCGCGCTGCTCGCCGAGGACCCGGCCGCGCGCGCCGTGCCCTACTGCCTGTCCGCCGGGACCGACAACAAGACCTTCGCCTCGCTCGACGTCTCCGGAAAGGGCGGGATGCGCGGCTACGGCTTCGTGCCGCTGCGGCTGACCCCCGACCTCGACTTCGCCGCGATGTTCCACGGCGTGGACGAGCGGGTGCCTGTCTCAGCGCTCGATTTCGGATGCCGGGTGCTCGATCGTTTCCTCGCCATCGCCTGAGAAGTCCGCCGCCTGCGCGTAGGGCGTGTGCTCGAACCATCGGCGGTCGCCGCGCATCGGACGCGGGATGCGCAGGCGTATGTGCGTGTCCGACGGGTCGTCGAACCGCGCGGCGTGCCGGCCCTCGTAAAGCGCCAGATACACCCGGCGCACCTGGATCGCGGTCTCCAGTTCCCCGTTCATCCGGGCGTAGAACTGCTCCTTGTACGCCTCATCGGTCAGCGACGAGACGGCGAAGAAGAAGGCTGAGACCGCGGCCAGGAAGATGGCCACCTGGAACAGCTTCTTGTCCAGGTTGAAGCCGACGTAGTAGCTCAGTTCGTGGCCGAACGCGAGCGCGTTCTCCGGCCGCTGCCCGGTCCACTCGGCGATGTGCGCGCGGTCCATCGTCAGCCAGCCGAAACCGGCGAAGAACACGAATACCAGGACCGCGAGCAGCAGCACCTGGAGCATCTGCCCGACGAACAGCACCATCAGCACATTGGCACGCTGCTTGCCGTTCAGGTCGACCGCCCCGTCGTGCAGGGCCACCCGTTCGGCGACGCCCTCCATCGGGGTGCCCTTACACGCCTGGCTGATCGTGCCGCGGTCGTCGTGCGCCGCGACCCGGCGCACCTCGGCCGGCAGCCGGTAGACCAGGAACAGGACGGTGAAGACGGCGAAGAGGCCCACCACGCTCCACAGCCGGTGCCGGGTCATCTCCCCGGCGAAATCCCAGACGTCCTTGCTGATGAACAGGAAGCTGTTGAACAGGAACAGCAGCGGCAGCGCACGCGCCGCCAGGTCGAGGACCTCGCCGAGTTCCTGGAACGTGCGCCGGACGGTCCAGCGCAGCAGCGGCAGCAGCGCGGAGGTGAACACCGAGATGCCCAGGACGACCCCGAGGTTGACGGCCACGTCGATACCGGTGATCTTCCAGCTCTGCAAGCCGTTCAGCCGCCAGTCCTTGCGCACCACGGCGTCCACGATCGGCGGGATCACCATGAACGCGCCGACCTCGATCCAGCCGATCCGCCGGGGCCGGGCCAGCGCGCCGCGGCCGCCGGCCAGGTTGCGCAGCACGTAGATCGCGAACAACAGCCCGACGCCGAGCGCGGCGCCGCCGATCCGCTGCGGGACCGTCAGGCGCAGCGAGAGCACGACCATCAGGCTGATGACAAAGTAGACCACCAGCAGTGGCAGCGCCCTGGTGAAGACGTCGTCGGCGGCCGTGCGCTCCTCGATGAAGTACGGCAGGCCACGGCTGACGAACCAGCCCTCCGTCCTGCTCAGCAACGCGTCGTCGTCGACGTCGTCCGCGATCGTGGCGACCAATGTGGACATGCAGTGATCCCCGGCTCCCCCAGCGTGACATCGCGGGACAGCCCCGGGATGTCACTGTGCTCACTCGTCGTCAGATGACTGAGCACGTTACCGAACGCACGACCGCACAAGCCAGTCGGCGCCGGGCTGCGAGGTCCGGATCTTCCACCATGCCGGATCTTCCACTGTCGCGGCCGGATGCAGTAGGAAGGATCACATGGGGAATCTGCGTTTCGGAATCAAAGTGAGCCAGGGCGTCACCATCGACACGCTCCGGCAGGTGTGGCGGATCGCCGACGAGGCCGGCTTCGACCACTGCTGGAACATGGACCACTTCGCGAGCCTCGGCGGCGACGACACCAAGGACATCTTCGAGGCGTGGACGACGCTGGCCGGCATGGCGGCGCTGACCACGCGGGTGCGCATCGGATGCTCGGTCACGGGCAACACCTATCGGCATCCCGGCGTGCTGGCGAAGATGGCGGTCACGGTCGACCACCTGTCCGGCGGCCGGCTGGAGTTCGGCCTCGGGGCGGCCTGGGCCGAGAACGAGCACACCATGCTGGGGCTGCCCTTCGGCACCGCGGGCGACCGGGCGGACCGGTTCGAGGAGGCGCTGAAGATCATCACCTCGCTGTGGACCGAGCCGACCACGACGTTCAACGGCAAGCACTACCAGCTCAAGGACGCGATCGCCGAGCCGAAGCCGGTGCAGCGGCCGCATCCCCCGATCTGGATCGGCGGGGCCGGACCGAAGCGGACGCTGCGCTTGGCCGCCGAGTACGCGGACGTGTGGAACGCTCCCGGAGGCGAGCCCGCCTTGGTTGCCGAGTCGTCGGCGATCCTCGACCGGCACTGCGCGGACATCGGCCGCGATCCGGCGCAGATCCGGCGGTCCGTGCAAATCCGCTTCGACGACGACGCGGACGCGCTGCTGCGCACCGTCGAGGAGTTCGCCGGCATCGGCGTCACCGAGCCGCTGCTGGTCGTGAACGGCGGCGACGTCGCCGCCCGCGCGCAGCGGCTGGCCGAACTGCTGCCGCGGCTGCGCTCGATCGGTAGCGCGTGACCGTCGCATGCGGCGGGAGGCTTACCGGCTCCGGCTCACGGGGGTGAGCAGAGCCAGGGCCTCCTCAACGTCCTGGTTCATCCGCTTCACCAGCTCCTCCATGGAGTCGAAGCGCTCCTGTCCGCGCAACCGGGCGAGGAAGTCCACTGCGACATAGCTGCCGTACAGCTCAAGGTCCGTACGCCCGATCGCGTAGGCCTCCACGGTGCGTGCAGTGCCGTTGAAGGTCGGGTTGGTGCCGATCGAGATGGCCGCGGGCAACGGATCGCCGTCCACGACGAGCCAGCCCGCGTAGACGCCGTCGGCGGGGATGGCCGTGTGCGGCGGGGTGTCCACGTTCGCCGTGGGAAAGCCGAGCTCCCG
>NZ_DASYZI010000166.1:0-29713 GCF_035946395.1 Actinocrinis sp. | reverse complement strand
TGGCTTGGCGCCCACGGGTGACGGACGTTGGACTTAGGCGGCGGATGCCGTGAGGTTGGCGGCGTAGCTTTCGAGGGCCGACCAGCGGATTCGGCGGCAGCGGCCGATCCTCACGGACTCGATCGCTCCCGAGGCCATGAGTTCGTAGATCTTCGACCGACCGAGCCGAAGCGCCCTGGCGGCTTCCTCCGGCGTGACGAGAATCGAGGCTTGGGCAAACGGAGTCTGGGCCATTTCGGGCGTCCTCTCTGCGGCGGGGCGAGAGACAGAGGCCCGCTGGCTCAAGGCCAGGCCAGTGGGCCGGAGATGAGCCGTTTCGTAGTCACGGGAAATGACCGTCCCTACCGTCCCTACCGTCCCTGAGCGGGCAACACCGCAGGTCAGGGTGCATGGCGGGGAGGGACGGTTCAGGGACGGTAGGGACGGTCGCGTTGCGGCGATCGTCCCTGAACCGTCTCGACCGTCCCTGTATCGTCCCTGATGTTTCCGCTGGTCAGTAGCGGTTTAGGGACGGTGTGGACGGTAGGGACGGTCGTTTCCGGTTATTTCACTGGGCGGCGAGGCGGATGAGGCGTTGGCGGTTGCCGTTGGCCTCGCGTAGGAAGTCGATGGCGATGCCGTTTTTGCGTAGGGCGGGTGCGACGCGGCGTAGGTGTCCGGCCACGGCGCGGGGGGTGCGTGGCCAGGTTTTGGGTGGGTCGTGGGGGGTGAGCAGTTCGGCGAGGGCGGCGGCGGTGCCGGTCCAGGTGCGTTTGGTTTGGATCAGGGTGCGCACCGCGTCGGCGAAGGGGTCTGCTTCGATGACGGCTTCGGTGATTTCCCCGGCCAGGATGGTGAAGTCGTTGAAGGTGGTCCAGCCGTTGACCTGGTCGATGGCGGCGAGGATTTTGGCGAAGTCCGCCAAGCGCGGAAGCTCGTCAACCTGAACATCCGGCAGAACAGCGAGTACGGCGGCGGTCAGGTCGAGGATGGCGCCAAGAATGGCGGGGCGGCCGGTTTCGTACGCGGTTTTGACTTGTTCGTCGGTACGCCGCTGGTCGGGGCGGATGGGTTCGAGTTCCACCAAGAGCAGCCGTTCGGCCAGGTCGCCGCGCATGGCTCCGGCATCAATGGTGGTCATGCCGATCACGCGCTGAAAGGACAGCACGCTGACGTCGTCGTCGGTGTACAGGGCGCGCTCCACCATGCCGTCACCGGTCACCGCTTTGCACAGGGTGTCGGAGAACCAGGCCGGGATCGAGGAGACGTTGTCCAGCATTACGGTCCACGAGGCGGCGGCCTGAACCGTCCAGGCACGCATGTCCTTGGGCGCGGCCCGCAGCGGCGCGGGTGAGGGGTCCAGCAGGGAAACCAGGGCGCGTCCGGCGGCGGACTTGCCGGTGCCCTGCTCTCCCGACAGGGCCAAAATCGGGTGCGGGATGTCGGGGAACACGGTGGCCACCAGCCAGGCGACCAGCAGCCGGAACCCGGCCTCGCCCACATTCAGCAACTCACGCAACCGGTCCAGCCCGCCAACGGTGCGGGAGGGAACGGGCAGCGGGGCCGTGAGCCGGGTGCGGCGGAACAGCACCGGGGACTCGGGTTCGACGTGCCATTCGCCCGGGCTGATCACCACGCAGCGTCCGTCCGGCTGCCCCAGGTCGAGGATGAGGTTCCCCTCGTGCCGGGCCACGCGCAGGGCAACGGGTTCGGGTGCGGCGTCCACGGCTTGGCCTTCCAGGACGTTGAGAGCATCAGCCAGCGCCGAGGCGCCAGGAGCGGTTTGGGTTTCGTCGAAGAACAGCTTGGCCAGGCGGGAGCGCAAACCGTTCTCCCCACGCAACGACAAAGCGAGGTTCGGCCCGGCCAACAGCACGGCATACGTTTTGCCGTCCGAGCCCAGCACGGTGCGAAAGTCGCGGCGCGCCAACTCGACCAGCTTGGTCGCCTGGCTCGGCCCTCGCCCACCCTCGCCGGAGTCGCCGCCGCCAGCGGGTCGCTCGGCGTCCGGCTGGTCGGCACGCCGCCGGTCCAGCTCCTTGAGCGCGTCCTCGGCACCGATGGCGGCCAGGATCGCTTCGACCTGCGCCTCGGCATCACCCTCGGGATCGGTGCCCTGGTCGGGCTCGTCCGGGTCCGGCGGAGCAGGCTGGTCGATCATCGGGTGCCTGCCTTGCGTTCTCCGTCGCTCAAACTGCGCTCAATCGTGCCCAGGCTTTTACTCACATCAGTGCCCCAGCGCTCGGCAACCTGCGTGAGCGCGGCCTCGGCCAAGGCGCGGGTCAGGGTGCCCCTGGCCACATGCGTGCCGAGGGTGAACGCCACCGCGTTGAGAGTGTCGTTACGGGTGCCCGCGCGCGCCGAGGTCAGCTTGGCGAGCTCCCCGCGCAGCACGGCAGCGCCATACCCGGACGACGACCGGGCGGCGGTGTGCGCCATGCGGGCCGGCCGGGGCGGGCTCTTCGGCGCGGCCAGCAGCCGGGCAAGCCAGCACGGCAGCACGGCCGGGACGGTGTCAAAGGTCAGGGTGTAGGGGTTGCCGTCCACCGTGGAACCGGGGGCAACCACATACCCGCCCACGCCCCGGGTGTCGATGAGCCACCCGAGACGACCCGCGCTGTTGCGCAACGCCTGCCCCTCGGGCTGGGTGAAGTACAGGTGTGTTCCGCCGCGACCGGTGGTCACGGTCAGCGTGTCGAACGGGAACGGCTCAGCATTCGCGATACAAACCACAGCCAGGGCGTCCATGCCGTCGTTCACGCCCTCCTGATCGAACGGCGCCGCGGGCGGCTTGGTCTCCGGCTTGGGGGTGTCCAGATCCACCACCAGCAGCCCGGAGGGACCACACGCGATGCCGATGTTGAACGCCCCGGCCGACCAGCAGCGCTGAATCCGGGCGGGGTCGGTGGTCGCCCGACCCTCCCAATCGGCCATGAGGGCCGGGACCTTGCTGCCCGGCTTGAGCGGGAAAACGTGCATGCCGTGCGCGGCAAGGTCGAGTGCGGTATCCGTCAGAGTTCTGGTGTCGGTGGCAGGGGTCACAGGGGTCGGGTTCCTTCCGGGCATGCCACGGCCCGCCGACGCGGGGCGGCATCGGCGGGCCGTGGCGAGGGTGTTCAGATTGCGCCGGGTTGGGTCGCGCCACTAGGTGAAGCAGCGTCCTGAGTCGTACAGGGCGTCTTCGCTGTGTGGGTCGAAGGTGTCGAACAAGGCCAGTTGCCCGCCAGGGATCGCGCGGGCCAGGGGTTTGCCGTAGCGGGTGAGGTAGACCGGGTCTTTGCCCAGGGCGGTACGCCGGTCGTTGAGGAGATCTTCGAGCTGGCAGGAGCATTCGAACAGGTTCGGCTCGTCTCGGCAGAACCAGCACACTGTCTTGTGCGGGATCGGTAGTCCGGCCCCCGTGATGATGCGGTGGCAGTCGGCGCGACGCAATCCGAGATCCAAGAGCGGACAAGAGATGCGCTTGTGCGGTTCCTGGCGGCGGGTATTGGCACGCTCGATCTCATCCAGACTGATACCAATGCCGACCGTGGCAGGGCGCTCGGCGCTCGCGCCGTACGCCTTGAGCCACTTGCCGACTACCCGGATCTTGAGTCGGCGGTGTTTCTCTGCACTCCACTCGAATGGTTGAGTGCGGGAGCCTCGGGTCAAATTAGGCGTATTTCACGACATTTTAGGCCTTAGGGGCGGCGATATGGTGCATCAACGAGGTTCATCTGTTCGACTTCGACGGCCTGTAGCCTGCTTGCCTGCCGTGCGAGATCATGACACTCATAACGAAGCCCAAGGCTGTCCTGCTGAACGAGGTCGAGGCTGTCGCTCTCGACCCGAGCCTCTCCTGTTGCTGTGGCTCTCCAAGTGCATATAGTTCGGGGCGATGGTCGGCTCGGAGCAACTGCGCGACTGGGCTCGGCAGAGGTCAACGGCTATGAACCGGGGAGCAAGATACCGGAGCGCCGCGTAGTCTGGGCGCCGCTCAAATATGACGTCGTGACCGGGTTCGGCACCATGACGGGATGGCGCACCAGGCAGGCGAGCGGCTGAGGAACAAAGTAACGGTGACTATTTGTTCCCCTCAACGCGTCGTAGCGCTGCCCCCGATTAGGCCAGGTGGCAGCATTGTTTGCACTGTCCCAAGCAGGTGAACTGACCAGTCGAGCACGCGCCTGGCTACCTATCCTCCGGGGGAACGGGCGGCAGCAGAACTATTGCAAGCGTGGCTACAGGGCCGAGGAGTACTGAGACAAGCCACCAGGAAAGGCCGCCGCGTCCCTTGGACTGGGCGAGCCCAGCGTTGATCAGAGTCAAGGTCCCCCATCCCACGATGTATCCGTGGCTTTGAGTCGACCCAGGAAAGTAGGCCACTGTGTCGGCGAGCATCATGACTCCAGGCTAGCCTCTTCAGAAGGCTGAGGTTGGGCCACGGCGGCAGGCGATCGGCTGTGGAACTGGCCACGCGGCACCGGGCATAAACAGGCGTCGGCCTGTTCGCGCTCACCAACGTTCCGGGGGGAACGGAAATGTCCAACGCTGACCTCGATGCCACATACAAGTTTCCTGATAGTCATCTAGTACTAGCGGCAACCAGGGCCAACCGGCTCAGCCCGCGGGAGCGCGAGATCTTCCTGCAACTAGGGCGCGCCCTCTCGAATCACCAGATCGCAACACTGCTGTCGATCAGCGACCTGACGGTCAGGTGTCACCTCACTCGAATATTCACCAAGCTCGAAGTGTCTTCTCGGCTTGAGGCGGGACTGGTGTCGTTCATCGTCCAGCTCCATTTGAGTTGGTAGGCCCCGGCAGCGCCAACCGGCAGCGCATTGCCGCAATTGCCTGCGGAGGCAGTGAATCAGACCTCTACTACATATGTGGGATTGCGTAGCCTCACGAACGAGACAAACATCAAGGACTGACAGCAAACGGGGGAGCGACACCACGAGAAGTGGTGGCAGATGTCTCCACAACACGGGAGGTTTGAGTGATCATTAAGCGGCTGGGGGCGATCGTGGGAGCGGCGGTCGCCGCACTCACCCTTGCTTCGTCAGCGAGCGCGGCGACCGCCACTCCGACGATGCTGACCGCCCCGACGGGACACACGATCACCTGGGTGTCGCCGGACGGTAAGACCAAGGTCTCGCTGCACACGATGACCGCATCGGAGGTCGCTGCGGCAGGGCTCACGAAGTACGCACCGCCGACGGCGAAGCCAATCAGCGGCAGTCTCGTCGTGGGCTCCAGCGCAACCGCACCGACGCACCGCACGGCTGTTACGCCGAACCTGGTGCACCCGAACGCCAGCGGCTGCTGGTCCGAGACCATCACGT
Source organism: Actinocrinis sp. (assembly GCF_035946395.1). Classification (NCBI taxonomy): domain Bacteria; kingdom Bacillati; phylum Actinomycetota; class Actinomycetes; order Catenulisporales; family Actinospicaceae; genus Actinocrinis; species Actinocrinis sp. The sequence continues at coordinate 24,410 of NZ_DASYZI010000166.1, read as the reverse complement.
GGAACTTCGCGTTCGGCATGGCCGCGTACGGCTCCGAGGACTGGTGCGGTGACGGTACCTGGGTTTCCTACACAAGCCCGTCGTGTTGGGGGACCGGTGGGTGGTACCCGACGTACAACTACATGAGCTGCAACGTGAACTCGTCCTACGGTGTGGGTTGGAACCTTGCGCAGTTGACATACCATTGGGACATGTGCATCGCGTGGGTTCCGGTCGGGGGTTACTGCGCTGAGCACGCATACCCGTATGCGGAGTACCAGGCGTTTGGTAACGGAAGCTTCAATCTGATTTCTTACCACAGCTAACATCACAATACAGCACGGTGGGACGGGCCTGACGGCCCGTCCCACCGTGCTGCTTGTCCGCCCGCTCGGTGGATGCGGCCCCGCCACCGGTGGGGCCGTGGTCATACAAGCTGGCGGGGAACCGGCGACGTCCGAGCGGGCATAAGTGGGTGTGACGACAATCGGCGTGCATGAAGACACCGTCCTGTGGGAAGCCGTACGGACCGGTGACAGCGACGCCTTCGCCACAATCTTCGACCAGTATGTTGATGCGATCTACAACTACTGTGCCCACCGGGTCGGTTCGTACTCTGATGCTGACGACTTGACCGCGACGGTGTTTCTCGAAGCGTGGCGTTGCCGAGCCAAACTGCCGCTAACCACCCCTACTGCGCTGCCCCTGCTCTACGGGATTGCTGCACGGGTGTGTCTGCGTCACCATCGCAGTCTCCGACGTTATGTGGCAGCTTTGAGGCGTTTCCCTGTGGAAGGCAACCAACCCGACCACGCTGCCGATGTTGCTGCAGCCGTCGACTACCGGGCTGCGCTGGCGGCGATGACGGTGGCACTACGCAGGCTCCCTAAGGATCAGCGGGATGTTGTGGAGCTATGCCTGATTGGACAGGTTGACACGAAAACGGCAGCTGCGTCCCTAGCCATCCCCGAAGGGACGGTCAAATCCCGTCTTTCTCGCGCTCGCTCCCAGTTGCGTGTCGACCTCGCATCCGTGCGCTTGAATACCTTTGGAGAGACGCTATGACCACTGAACATGATCTCCTGGAAACGTGGCGGCCACTGGACCCTCAGCGCAAGCTGGCGTTGCGCGCCAGCTTGCTCGCCGGGGTCCGGGCCCATCGACGCCAACCACGCAGGCGGCTCGCGGTGCGCTTGAGCGTCGCACTTGCTGCGGGTATTGCCCTCGCTCTCTCGTTCACGCTCAACGCTGGTCCATCGCTCACCGCGTGGAGCACCGTACCGGACCGATTGTCCGCCGCCGCTCTCAACTCTGCGATGTCTCAATGTCGCATCGAACTGTCCCACGTCCCAATATTCGCAGGACTACCGCCGTCAGGACCCAACCTCATCGCGATTGGTGAGCAGCGCGGGACAACGACCAGTATCGCCATGGCCGATGGCCGCACAGTAGGAATTTGCATCGGCACCGAACAAGCCCGCTTCGCCGGCATCGAGCCGCTCGTCGCCAGCACCCCCGCCAGCATCCTCGTTGTCGACGATGCCCAATCCGGGCAAGCCAGCGGACCAGGCGCCACCCGCTTCGCATTCGGCCGCATCGGCCCCAACGTCGCCACGGTCGAGGTGACTACCACTGACGGTCGCACCGTTATCGCGAGCACCAGCGGCCCCTACTTCCTGGCCTGGTGGCCGTCAGGTGCGGATGCCGCAACCATCACTGCCTACGACCAATCCGGGCAAGTGATCGATACTGACCATCCTGCAGCTGCCAGAAGTACTGTTACCCCGATCCATCGCTCATAAGCAATTTTAGGCCACCTAGATAGCGGATGCAGTTACCAAAATTCGTATCCGCACCGTGAGGCCCCGTACCCCCGGCGGGGCCTCACGCATTAGGCCGCACCGGCCTAGTGGTTGGCTAGCCTCCGCAGTTCGCCGACCGTGGGTTCATCGACGGCTGCATGAGCACTCTCATCACGCTCATGATGCGGCAAACGTGGCACCGCTAGCCAGCGCTCGGAGGCTGGCGTGACTGCAGTGACAGGTAGTCCAGGGTGGCGGGGTGTTCGCTGTCGTCGGCGACATTCACGAACAGGAATATGCGGTAGGGGATGAGGCCGGTGGCGGCCAAGACGAAGCAGGCGACGGACTGAACGCCGCCGCCGAAACTGAACGTGGTCAACGGTTCGGACATGGGACGGGTCCTTTCGCGCAGGGCACAGCGATCCGGTCCCGAGCTACAGGACCGGATCGCTGTGCCCTGGTTGGTTAGGCGGTAGTTCGGGGCTCGGGTCAGGTGTCGGGGAGTATGCGGTCGATGCGCTTGTCTGCGGCCTCGGTGCGATTGTCGATGCGGGCGGCGCGTTTGTCTCCGGCCGTCAGTGTGCGGTGGAATGCGGCGTTCTTACGCGCTTCGGGTGTGAGCGCGGTGGTTTTCGCGGTGCTTTTGCTCGCGCTGGTCTTCTTGGCGGTGGTCTTCTTGGTGTTCTTGGCGGTGCCGGTGGAGCCGTTGAACCGTCCGCCTTTGCCGCGTTTGACTCGTTGGGTCATCGGCGCTGCGGTGCCGTTTACCGGGATGGCGGGCCGGGCCGCCGTGGTGGCTGTCGCGTTTTTGGCGGGTCGGCGGGTGCCGGTGATCGAGCGCACCGCGAGCGGCGCGGCGGCGCGTGCGCGTTGGATTTCCAGGCGTCGGTTGGTGCGGCGCATTGTGCGCCGAGCGTGCTGGGCGCGGAGTTTGGCGGCGGCGTGGTGGACGCGGCGGCGGACCGCGCGCTTGAGTCGGCGGGTCAGGTTCTTGCGTCGATGGCGTTGTGCGGCGCGTGTTCGATACCGGTTGGTTCGGGGCATGGGTCAGTCTCCTGGCGGTGTCACGGGGTGCGGGCGGGTGTGTCCTGTCCGGGCGTGTGAGCGTGTTTCTCGCGGGCGTGCCCGGAGTGCGACAGGCCCCGTGACAGGCGTTACATGCCTGGTCACGGGGCATGGCGGGGGCATTACACGGGGGGTTACGGGTGTAACGGGTCCCCGTGACTCACCGGGCGGGCCACGCTGGTTCGCGCGACCCGCCCGGCTGTAAAGGGGTTGTAACGGGGGTGGCCTTTACACGGTCACGCGGCCTGGTTGGGGTTCCAGGTGGCGGGCATCGCGGCTTCCAGGTCGGCGCGGCGGTATCCGGCGAGGTTGGCTCCGTCCGCTCCGGCCCTGACTTGCTTGCTGGAGCGCACTACTCCGGCGGCGGTCAGTTGCTCGGCGAGGGTGTCGGGGGTCAAATCGCCCCAGGCATCATCGTCGAGGCCGGCCAGGCCGACCAGCAGTTCGCTGGTGTGCATGGTCGTGGCGTGCCGCATCACCGTGAGGCAGTCGGTCAGGATCGCCGGAATCGTGACCTGCGGAGCGGCCAGGTCGGCGAGCTTTCCGGCGGCGTCGCCGGTCAGGGTTTTGGCGGCGATGCGCAGGGCGCGGCCCCGCTCGCAGATCACGGAGAACGCGGGCAGGTCGATGTAGTCGGTGCGCACGGTGTCGAACTCGGCGGGGCCGGTGACCAGCACGCCCACGCCCTTGTGCTCGGCGGACAACAGGCTCGCGTCGGCGCCGATGGCGGCCTTGCCCTTGCCCAGCACCATGTCCGAGCTGGTCTTGTCCACGCAGCGCACCGAGAACCGGATGCTGATCATTTCGCGCAGCTTGGTGGGCACCGAGTCCGAGTCCGGGCGCTGGGAGGCCAGGTTCAAGATGAACCCGGCCGCAGGGCCGCGCCGGGCCAGGCGGCACAGCAGTTCGAGGGCCACCTCCTTCTCCTTCTGCTCCAAAGCGGAGAAGTACTCCTGGAGTTCATCGATGATGATAAACACCGGGGGCATGTCGTAGCGCTTGGCGATCTGCGGGGTGAGCTTGCCCTCGGGGCACACCTCATCCGAGAGGCCGTTGATGATCTGAAAGCGACGCTCCATTTCCCCGATCAGCTCCCGCAGCATGCCCATGAACGCCTTGAGCGCGTCGGTTTCGGCTCCGGTGATGTACCGGTGCGCGATCCGGGACACGGCCTTCCAGTCCCGGCCGCCCTTGCCATCAGCGCAGTAAACACGCGCAAAAGGGTCCAGGGCGGCGGCCACCGCGGTGATGCGCTGGGCGAACGTCTTGCCCTGCCGGGGCAGACCGCCGAAGAACATCGACTCCCACATGAGCGAAAGGCCGATGAGCTTGCCTCGGGCGTTGCGGCCGAACGGGATCGGCTGCCACACGTCGAAGAAGTCCAGGTCCAGCAGGGGGGACGCGCTCTTGCCGCCGATGTACGGGTCATCGTCGGCGACCCACATGCCGAGGCGGGCGGCGTGGCCTCCTTCGCCGGCGCGGATGCGCCACACCATGAGCTGCACTTCGTCGATGCCCAGCTCGGCGGCCAGGGTGTCGCGGGCGGCGACCACATCAGCGGCCTTCTTACCCCCGCCCTTGGGCAGGTCCAGCACGCAGGTGTAGCCGATATCCATGCTGTCGCGCATGATCGGCTGCACAATCACCAGCTCGGCTTCCTTGCCCAGCAACCCGGCCGCGCGGAACGCGGTGTTCAGGTGCTCGCTGGTCAGCTCGACGGAGAGCGGCACGATCGCGGTGTCCAACAGCGCGGTGTTATCGGCGGGCTTGCCCACCATGCCGAGCGTGACGAACGCGGCCAGCGCGGTCGTGGGCAGGGTGGCCGGGGACATGGCCTCGCCGATGGCCAGACCCACGGTGCCGGTCAGCGAGGTGGCCAGTGCGGACCACAGGCGCAGCTTGACGCGGTGGTGGTGCTGCTCGCGCATCCGCACGTACTCGCTGCCCAGCATGCTGTCGGCCGTGTGCTTGCGCAGTTGGCGGCCCTCCAGGTCGAACGCCCAAACCCAGCCGGTCTTGATGGAGCGTCCCAGGCCGACGATGGCCCGGCGGGTCCAGCGCACGCCGTAGAGCGGCAGGCGCAGGGCGTGAAAGCAGGCCTTGAACTTGGTGCGCCGGTACATCTTGCGCGCGGTACCCAGGAACGCGTTGCGGTCGCGCAACCAGGGCGGCAGGACCGGCCCGAACTCGTCCTCCTCCTCGAACACGGCGGGCTGCATCGTGGCCGTTCTCAGGTCCGGGATCACCACCTCGTCCACGATCGCGCCGAGCATCGTGCGCCGGGTGGACAAGTCCGTGACGTTCGCGCCGTTGGCGTGGTCGGTGGTCTGTGTCATGGTCGGGCACCTCCAAACAGGGAAACAGGGCAGGGGAAGTGGAGCGGCCGCGCCCCGCTCGCGGTGAGCGCGGCGCGGCCGGGTGGCGCTGAACGGGTGCGGGTCAATGGCCGGTCATGTACCGGCGCGCGGTGCGCTCGCCGATGCCCAGCGACGCGGCCACCTGCGCGGCCGACCACTCCGGGTGCTTGGCCGTGACCTTGGCCACTTTTCCGGCCGTGTCCCGGCCGGAGCGTGGCCGCTTCGTTGGCCGGGGCTTGGCCGCGTTCTGACCGTCGTCGTGGCCGGACTCAGGCCGCTCGCTGGCCGCATCAGTGGCCGGATTCTGGCCGGGTGCGTGGCCGGTCAACGGCCGCTCGGCGGCCAGCGTCAGCGCTGCGGCCACGGCAGCGGCGTCGGCTTCGCCGAGGTTGATCTGAAGGCGCATCAGCGGGCCGAGCGCGCGGCGCCAACCGTGCGGGCGCATCTGCTTAGCCACAGCGATAGCGCCCAGCCGGGCGCGCTCCATGACCAGGGCGGCGGTGTAGGAGTGCTGGCGCCACAGGATCATGCGGCGCCACAGCTTCAGCGTCGGCCACGGCGACACCAGCCAGCGGGCGGCCGGGATCGGCTCCCTGACGCTGCCGGTGGCCAGGTTGGTTTGACGCCGCACCACGTGCCGCATCAACTCGATGAACACAACCCAAATCGAGGGCATGAGCACGTGCGCGGTACGCCCGGCCGCCGAGCCTCCGGCGGAGTAGTTCAGCCACACCGTCCCGGCGGTGGCGCCATACACGGTCCACCGCGCCAGCGGGTGACCCATGTCCAGCCTGGCCAAGACCAGATCGACGCCGGAGAACACGAACACGGTCAGGTCCACCACGATCGGCACCAGCCACGCCCAGCGTGCGCCGAACGCGGGCACCATCTCGCCGGACACCGCGCGGAACGAGAGCACCATGCCGCCCAGCGCGATCAGGGCGGCCATGATGCCGACCACGATCACCACCGTGATCCACCCGGCGCCCAGCGGTCCGGGCGCCTCCTGTATCGGCTCGGATGATTGCGGCGGGAAAGCATGCCCGTTGACGAGCGCGAGCGAGGGCCGCTCGCCGGGCGGGGCGAGGTCGAGCACGAGGAATCACCATCCTGAAAAAGAGGAAGAATAAGAACGGCACCCAGGCCGGGATAAGCGGCCGGGATGCCGTGTGCGGGTGGCGCGAGTCAGCTCGGCTCGAACGGCCCCCGGCAGGCGCCACAGATCAGCGCAGCGGTCTCGAACTGCCTGGGCGTGATCGACAACGTCCGAGGCGACTCGCACCCACACGCCACCTGGAAGCGGGTCCCGGCGCGGGACGCGGCCAACGGCGCGGCGGCCGTGCTCAGCACGCCGAGGTGCGGCAGACGCGCAGCGTCGATCGCCGAGATGACGTCCAGCCATCCGGCGGCGGCCTGGTCTTCGAGCGTCACCATCGACCAGCCCAGCGTCGGGTGCGGCTCACCCGGAACGGTCAGACCCAACTCGGCGGCCAGAGCGGCGAAACGCCGGTTGTGGTACCGGTTCTGCCGTGAACAGTCCTTGACGCGCCGCGTGTGCGCTAAACCGTGTGCGGCCTCGTGCAACAGGGTTTTGAGAACCGCCCGCCCGCCGGAATGCTGCCCGCGCCCGGCCAGCAACTCCCCGGCGATGAACAACTCCGGCAACCGCCCGCCTTCGGCCAGCGCGCTTTGCCAGCGGTCAGCGCCGAAATGCCCAAGCGTGGCAAAGCCGCGCGCCTGACGACCGGTACCCGTGATCACCACCACGGGCGGCACATCGCGATGCCGGGCGCGGATCTCGAACCAGGCCTGTTCGAGTACAGCGATGATGCGCGAACCCGCCGGTTGCGCCATGTTGCGGGCGGGGGTGGTTGACGTGAACGAGTCAGAACCCTGGCTCACCGCACTCCCCCGCGAGAACGCGCGGAGCGCGGAGTGAACAGTATGCGGACGATCGCGTAGAAACCAAGCACAAGGGTGTCGAGCAGGATCGCGGCGTGCTCCCAGCCGGGCAGCGCAACGCCCAGGATCAAGCTCGCCTGACCGGTGAGCATCAACAACAGCGTCACCAGCAGCAACAGGCGAGCCGAGGCGCCGCAAACGCGCTCGGCGCGAGACGGGACAGTGCGGGACATGAGCGCGAACGCTCCCTCCAGGCGGGGACGGGTCGGCCGGTCGGCCGCCCACGCCGAACCGCCCGCCAACCGGCGCGGATGCCGGGGCGGGCGGAACAGCGAGAACGGACGGGCTACGCCTCGTCCTAGTCCTGGTCGTCGTCGAGGCGGTTGGTGGTCAGGTCGAGGGGGTCGATGAGCGGGAAGTCGTCGCGGTCGGGGGTGTGGATGAGGATGGCGCGGGCGAGGGTGAGGGCTGCGGTCCAGGTGCCGGGGAAGTCCCGGTCGCTCTCGTGGCGGGTGCGTCTCGTGAGTTGCGCGTCCATTTCGAGCATGGTCTGCCGCAGATATTCGGTGAGCTGGGGGTTCCAGGCGCCGCCGCTCTCCGGGTTGGCGCGCAGTCGGGCCATGGCCGCGAGCAGCACGTTGCCGTGATAGATGCTCGGGGTATTCGGGTCTCGGGTCACGTTGCCCCTACGGGTCGAGGAAGCCGGGCGTGGGCCATTTCTCAGGCGCCTACCACACTCGGCTGGTGGCGCACGCAGTCTGTGCGCCCTCGCCGAACCGCCCGCCCACCTGTTCGGGGGCGGGCGGGACAGCGGGGTGCGGACAGGAGCCAAGAGCTTTAGTCGGTACGGGGAACAACCTCGGTTGTCTTGCCGACGTCTTTCGCGTAGGCCGCAACGACCGCGTTGGCGGACGACCAGCCGCTCACATGCAAGCGGGTGGTCAGCTGGCCCTTGTCGTTGCGGACCTCAACGGTCAGCGGGGTGACGTCGTCGCGCTCGGGCCGGGCCACCGCGATCACATCCCCACTCGGTTCAGCGCGTTGTGCACGATCCGGCCATGGTCGAACGCGAGCCGCGCAGGACCGGCGAGCAGCTCGGTCAGCCGTGCGCCGCGCCCGGCCCCGTGTTCGGCCAAGCGGGCGGGCAGGTCGGCGGACCAGCCGGTGTAGTGCTTGGCGTGTCCGAACGGGGCGTCGAAGTGCGGCAGGTACACCGTGCCGACCGTGGCGCCGCTCACCGCTCGCGCTCCTGCCGACTTGTCACGGCAGCGGCGCCGAGCAGCAACAGCCCGCCGAGCAGCGGCACGCCGGTCAGCACAGTGCAGCACAGCCACAGGCGCGCGGTCAGGCCGGTGGTGTAGAGGAAACCGGCGAGCGCGGCCTGCACGCACGCCCCGGCGAGGATGCCGCCGCCGAGAAAAACAAACAGGTCTGCGCGGCTGTACCGGCGCCGCAAATGCGCGGGCTTGACCAGCGCGGGCGGCCCCGCCTGATCAGGCCCGGCGGGCAGGGTGGGCATCGGCGCGTCCTGCACAACCGGCGCCGGGGCCGGCGCGTGGTTGACGGTGATCGTGGTCGGGGCGTAATGAACCACAGCCGAGCGTCCCTCGGTCACCCCCGCCCGGTACGCGGCCAACACGGCCTCGGCCAGGGTCGGGACGGTGTCGGCAACGGGCTCGGCGAGCGCGGGCTCGTACATGATCGGACTCCTGTTCTCGCGGGCATGACAAGGCAGCCCGCCCCGGGAAGTCGGGACGGGCTGCGGGACGGGCTGCGGTTAGACCGTGCTGGCCTTGACCTTGAACACCGGGGGCGGCACCGGGGCGGACGGCTTGAGCTGGACGCGGGCCGCGCGGCGCAACCCGGCCTGAGCCTGCTCCGCCTGCTGACGGGCAGAAGGCGCGACCAGCGAGGCGAGGGGAAGATCAATGCGCACGCGCTGACCACTACCAGGGCAACGGGAACGGTCGTCGGCAGCACGGTGCGGGAAGATCATGTTGCGGCGCAGGAAACGCCAGGTACCGCAGTCCGGGCACACGATCGTCCTGGCCTCGCCGGGGCGAACCTCCAGGTTGGACACGGGAAGCGTGCTCGCGAGCAGAACGTCACGGCCGTTGTGATGCATCAGGACCCTCCATCATCAAAGTGGCGCGGGGCTGGTGTTCTCCGCCCACCACGAACCGAAGATGGTCCGGGTCGCGATGGACGGGCAGCACAAGCACTGCGAGTCGCCTTCAAGACAGCGCGGGAACACGGGGACAAAACGGCAGGGGCCGCGAAGCGTCACCCGGTTCACCGAACCTCAGGCGAGAATCACTCTTCAGTTGTCAAAGGCCCTTACGGCCATGGCCACGGTCCGCGCAGCGCCTGAGCGGGCCGGGCCAAAAACCGGAAGGACGATCAGGAACGCAACGCCGACGCCATCGCCGGATCCGCCTCGATCGCAGCCCGCACCAGCGCCAGACCCATCGCCAGCGCCTGAGCCGGAGTGCCGAACACCGTGTCCGTACCGACCTGAACACGCACACTGCGGTGCACCGGGCCCAGAGCCTCGAACCGCGTCAGACGAGTCAGCGGGATCAAGCGACCAGCGAACCAAGCACGCGACGTGGACTGAACAGCTATCAGATGCCTCCGTAGTGATCCGCCGTGACTTGCCTTACCTGGCTAGCCATATTGCGTTGAGAAGAACGTAGGCTCGCTTGGCTAGTCATGTCAAGCGTTCCGAGAAAAGTCTTCTAGCTTGGCTAGTCAGCGCTAGTCTGGGAGGTATGACTGATGCTCTCGACTTCCTCGGCGTACTAGACCCAGACGACCCCAAGCAGTCGTCGCAGCAGATCGCGAACAAGCTCAGGGCAGCGATCCTCACGGGCAAGCTCGCACCTGGCGACAGGTTGCCGTCACAGCCGGAACTTGCCGCGCGGTATGGCGTGGCACGCGAGACGGTCAAGCGAGCGCTGGATGTTCTGCGCAGCGAGCGGCTGATCATCAGCCGTCAGGGGAGCGGCGCGTTCGTGCGGGCACAGACTCAGCGAGCGGTCGAGTTGAGGCCCCATATCGAGGCGGCATTCGAGAGCCCGCACGTGTCGATCGACTTCGCGGGGTTCTCGGGTGAAACGCTTCGAGATGCCATCTCTGAAGCATTGGACAAGATCAGGGTTGGACGGCTGACCCCCGAGACCATTGCCGTTCGGGTGCTGCTGTCTGACATGTCTGTGCCTATGGCGTTACCAGCGCGCGCAGAGACTCAATCTGACGATCCGATGGTTCGAGCCAGGGCAGAGAGGATTGCCCGACGCGTGGCCGACGGAATCATCGATCAAGTTCGAGAGCTTGGGGAGCTTGGCCTCGTTCGGTCGGCGACAGTTAACGTCAGGGTCCACAGCGCGGCACCGCTATTCAAGCTCTATTTCCTCAACAACGCGGAAGCATTCTTTGGCTTCTATCCTGTTGTCGAACGCAATGTCACCATCAAAGGTGAGCCGGTAGCGATCTATGACTTGATGGGCAAAGATGTGCCGCTGTTCCATTATGCGATGGGTGATGACGAGACCTCGACAAGCGCTCAGTTCGTCGAAGCGGCACGTGCCTGGTTCGATTCCATCTGGAACACGATCGCACGGGAGTACTCGGAATGAGTCAGCCGGAAAATCTCTTCCAGCTCCTTGCCGGGCGAGGATCGATCCTGCTCGACTTCGACGGCCCGGTATGCAGCATCTTCGCCCAGCATCCGGCCCCGAAGGTCGCTGACTCGTTGCGTACTGTCGTACGCGACGCGGGTGGTGAAATCGCCCCGGAGCTTGTGAGCGAGCCGGACCCGCTTGAAGTCTTGCGGTGGACCGCGAGGTTAGGGCGGCCGGACATCGTTCGGCTCGTTGAGACCAGGCTCTGCGCCGAGGAGTATGCGGCGTCTAAGACCGCTAGGCCGACGCTGTACGGCCGCGAAGTCATCGTCGGGGCGTACGAAGCAGGAAAGCCAATCGCGATTGTCAGCAACAACTCATCAGGCGCGATCACGTCCTACGTCAGTAGGCAGCGTCTCAGCGCCTATGCTTCCCACGTAAGCGGCCGGACTTTCGCACGGCCAGACCTCATGAAGCCAAACCCAGAGCCAATCCTTCGTGCGGCGAAGTCGGTCGATTCATCACCCGCTGACTGTGTATTGATCGGTGATTCGCTCGCAGATATTCACGGTGCGCAAGCCGCCGGACTTCCGGTCATCGGATACGCCAACCGCAATGAGAAGGTTGACCTGTTCACTGAGGCAGGCGCGGACGTGATTGTGACCACGATGGCGGATGTAGCGCGCGCGCTGATCGAGCTGAAGCTCTAGGCAGGTCGAAGTGTGAAGCGAATAGCAATGTGGCCCGGCCTTCTGGCCGGGCCGTTTCACTGTGACTACTTGGCACTGAGGTAGCTGAAAGCGTCGTCGAGCCCACCAAAGACCGGCATGATTCCGGCCAGTCCCATCGTCTCCCACAGGCGCCTGATGTGATGCTTCGGACCGACCAGGCACAGTCGGCCTTCACTGGCCCGTGCCCGCTTGGCCGCACCGACCAGCACGCCGATACCCGCTGAGTCCATGAACGCCAGCCCACTTAGCTCTACCGCGAACCGGTGGTGACCTATCTGAGAGTAGGAGAACAGTTCGTCGCGCAACTGGCGGCAGTTGACTGTGTCGAGCTCCCCGGAGATCTGGACTACGACGCGGCGTTCGTCGATCCAGGAATCGAGGTCGAGGAAGCCCTCGGATCGGGTCTCGTGCATCGCCGGGCCTCGTTTCTGCGGTGGATGACTCCCGACGCCACCGTCGCAGGGCCGACCGCCCCGCCCTACGAATTGCTCAGAATTGCTCGAAACCTCGTCAAAGCGCGTCTGCTGCCGAGGTGATCAGGGCGCGAGCGTCTGTCCCGTAGACGGCGCTTTCAGCGAGCGCGGTGTGAACCCGCGCGTAGATCGCGACCTCATCGGCGTGGGTGAGACGGAGCTCTGCTGTGAGGGTTTCGATGATGACCGCGTCGGCGTCGTAGAGCCAGAACCCGTTGTCGGCGTGGAACGGCCAGAGCACGGCGGAAGGTACAACGCCAAGCGTCACCGTCGTGTGGGTCGTGCTTACCATCAGCCGATCGAGCTGCCCGGCCATGACGTCCGGCGGGGCCGCGTTGCCATCCCGGAGAGCGCCTTCGGCAATCAGGAAGTCGAATCGCTTGGTCGGCAGGTGCAGCACCTGTTGCCGGTTCATGCGGATGGCGACGGCAGCGTCCACATCGTTCGGCGTGCCGTAGAGACGGGCACCCTGGGCGAGGCGGATGCGGGCGTATTCGGCGGTCTGAAGCAGCCCGGGAATGTAGTTCGGCTCCCAGACGCGTAGGTGCCGGGTGTCGGCTTCCAGGCCGAGGGATTCGACCTGCCGGAACCGCATCCCGGCCTTGAGTTGGCGGCGCCAATCTCGGAAGAACGATTCGAGAGCGGCAAGCTCCGCGCGTAACGGCGCCTCGGCCTCGGGATGGCCGGTAGCGTCCGCCCAGACGCGGATATCGGTAGGGGAGGGCGTCTGCTTGCCGTTCTCAATCTTGCTGACCTTGGACGGGAGCCAACCACACGCAGTGGCTAGCTCCCGTCCAGTCATGTCCGCGTCTCGGCGCAGTTGGCGCAAGTGCGCGCCCAGGGCCTCACGCGCTTGGGCGACGTTGGTCGTCAAGGCCGTGCCGTTTCGCATACCGGTCGCGCTGCTCGGCGTAGTGCCAGGCCGCATCGCGGGCGGCATTGGCCGCAACGACGCGGGCCGGATCGGTGACCGGCTCAGCGCCGATCAGGTTGTCATCTTCGGTGAAGTGGAGGACATAGAGGCGGTTCGAGTCGAACAGCCAGTAGTCCTCATCGGGTAGCTCGGTGACCGCGTGATGTGTGCGCGGCAGGTAGCGAATGTCTTCCCCGGCCGCATTCGTGCCAGCGGCGAGCCAGACTCCGAAGCGCGTGTAGTCAGACCATGGTTCCGAGACGATACGAACCCGCGTGATCCGTCGTCCGGCCGCTACGTGTTCTGAGATCAGTGCACGATAGCCCCTGGTCCACTCCAGATCGACCACGCCCGCACCGTTGAGGAACTGGCGAAGCGGCTCGACCTCGTACGGCATGCCCGCGTAGGACTCCCGCACTTCGAGGCGGAACGCGGTATGCGCGAACTGGGTGAACAGCGCTTCGAAGTCGTCTCCGGTGAGTAGCGCGGTCAACTGTGGGTCCTCTACTCGGTGTCTCTGGGCAGGTACTTGAGCAAGCTGTAGGGGATTTCTACCAGGGTCTCGTGCGCGGGGGTCTTCGCGTCGGCAAGAGCTTCCGGGTCATCCACGATGTACCCCTGGATCACGAGCGTGTCGCGGTCGGTCTTGTAGACGCGGGGCGAACCGGTGTTGCCGGACTCCCCGCCGACGAACTGTAGGCGCATGTTGCTTCTCCTCGCTCGGTGTTGCTCAGGGTTTCTTCTAGAGCAGCGCAGGTGTGACGGATCGTCAATAGGCGCTTACGGGTTGCATATACTTCCGGTCATGCCGCGCGATATGACCAGGAACGGTAGCCGCACTGGGCGGTCTAACAGGCAGTTGACGACGGAGGAGATCCGCCGAGTGCAGTGCGCAACTTGTCTCGCCGCGCGCGGCGCACCGTATCGTGATCAGTCGAGAGTCCTGACCTACCACCATGACGAGCGCAAGCGCGTGGCACGCAGGAAGCTCGGCATGGCACGCAAGCCGCTTCAGCGAGAGTTGAGGAAGGTCCCTGCTGCCTTACCCGAGGGCCGCCGCAAGTGCGGGACCTGCAAACAGACCTTCCCGCTTGCTGAGCTTGAATGCGGCAGGTGCGAGGCCTGTCGTGCAGGTGGTCGCCCTTCAGAGTGATGACCTAGTCTCGGTTACGGTCTCAGTCCACTGTCGTCCACCCCGTCCATACTCGTCCGTCCTGTCGGGCTGACCTGCGCAGCGGACTAGCGCGGACGTTCGTGGATGAGCCCCGGAGAGGCTCGTAATGCGTAGGTCATCGGTTCAATTCCGATAGGGGGCTCCGCGGCAAGGCCAGGGCGTCTCTCATGTCGAGAGGCGCCCGTGTCGTTCCTCGACTGCACGATCAGTGGCAGTGGGTGACTTAACTCGACCGGGGCTTGTCGTCGGCTGCGACGCGAACGCGGGATCACCACTCTGACAACGGCTGCGGTGCGTTTCGGACGTGTCGGCGGCCCGGCGGCGGGTCAAATTCCAGCAAATGAGTTCTCAGATTCGCCTGCACGGCACTCGCCGTAGCTCTACACTCGCGCCAAGTGCACAAAGCAAACGCAGTTGCTTATGCAATTGCACGCGAGGTTCGGATGCTAATGCACGGAGGACGATCACACCGGACAAACGCATCGTGCACAGTCGTGGCACCTGTCAGAGCTCCCGCCGGCCCACTGCGCTGCGCAACTGACGGCCGTCGGCGAAGCCGCCCCGCAACCCGCGGGGCTCGGTGGAGCCGGTGACGAGGAGGAGCTGATGGGCGATCAGACGGAGAAGAAGGGGCCGGGGCCGGACCGGCGGTTGGAGCGGGCGAAGGTGCTCGCGACGCTCACCGACGCGCTCACCCGGATCCTGAAACTTCTGCGCCGCTGATCAACGAGGCACCCCGCCGCTTCGCGCTCGGCGGGGTGCCTTCGGCTATTGCATCACGAAAACGCTCCGGGGCGCGGCGGTTTGCGCGACGGCACCACGCCTGGTCATGCCGGCCGAGTTCGGAGAACCACCAAACACAGCCGAAGAACCATCAGACACAGTCGGGAGCCGTCATGCGCAGCCGAAGAGCCGTCCTGAACGGTTCGGATCCACGGCCAGGGCGTCTCGTACGCCGAGAGGCGCCTCGTCGTTTTTCGGATTGGCGCGGAAATTTACCGTGAATCGCATGCTTCTCGTGGTCTGACGACGATGCAGAGTGCGGATTCGTTGGCGCGCAAGCCCAGGTCGCGCGGATCTTGACGGCGGACCCGCGAACCGATACAGCCCTCAGTGTTTTGCGATGGCAGGTTTCGGATACGATACGCTCCGGAGCGTATCGTATCCAAATTCGCTGAGTTCGCAGGAGAATTTCGATGCGGGTGTTGGTCACCGGCGGCACCGGGTTCATCGGGTCGCATTCGGTCGCCGGGTTGATCGCGGACGGGCATTCGGTGCGGTTGTTGGTGCGGGATCCGTCGCGGGTGCCGACGGCACTCGGTCCGCTGGGTGTTGACGTGGAGTCGATCGAGGTCGTGTTGGGGGATGTGACCGACGCAGAGGCGGTGGATAACGCACTCCTCGATTGTGACGCAGTGTTACACGCCGCGTCGGTGAATTCGTTCGACAGCCGTGATCACGCTCGAATGCGGCGGGTGAACGCGGCGGGTACCGATGTTGTGTTGGGTGTGGCGGCGACCGAGGGCGTCGATCCGATCGTGTACGTGTCGGCGTTCAGTGCGTTGCTGCCGACGGAGAAGCCAGTGATCACGCCGGACGGCGACGTGGGGCGGCCTCGCGACACTTATATGGCGACCAAGGCCGAAGCGGATCGCATCGCGCGGGACTATCAGGACGCCGGGGCGTCCGTGGTGATCACGTATCCGGGCGCGACGCTGGGGCCGCACGACCCGCACGTCGGTGACCAGCTCACGCGGCTGCGCAATGTGCTGCGCGGGATGATGCCGATGTGGCCGAACGGCGGCTGCCCGATGGGGGACGTGCGCGACGTGGCGCGGCTGCACGTGGCCGTGATGGAGTCGGGGCTGGAGCCGCGGCGATTGATCGCGCCGACGCGGTACGTTTCCACACGTGAGTACATGGAGACGCTGCGCGAGGTGACTGGCAGGTCGCTGCCGGCGGCGTTCCTGCCTGCCGGGGCGTTGTTGCCGATGGGGCGGCTTACCGAGTGGATGCAAAGAATTGTGCCGATGCACATCCCCATCGAGTACGGCGCGATCTACACCTGTCTCGTCAGCAAGCCCGTCGACACCTCCGCGACCAAGGAACTGCTCGAAGGCGGACAGCAGTTCGACCTGAAGCGCTCGCTGACCGACGCGGTTCGCTGGCTCTACGGGAAGGGTTTGATCTCGCGTCGGATGGCCGGTACGGCGATCAGCGCCTCGGCGGGTAGCTGGGGCGGTCGGTGACGGTATGGGTGGCGAGCGCTCGCTTCGTTAGCTTTGTGTGCTCGTATTCATGTTGATCGTAGGATGGCTATTCCTGGCAATTAGTGTTTAAGCACGCACACGGGTGACTCGGTGCGTGTCGGGCGGAATGGCCCTTTGGCGCAAAGGCACGATCGACGACGGAACGCGTTGTCGACCGTGGGAGGTGCCAGTGGGCAGTCGTCGAGTGAGCATGGCTCGAAGGGCCATCTGCGGCGCTCTCGCCTGTGCAGCGATACTGGGGCCGGCCGTTGGTGGCGCTTATGCCGATCCGGTGTATCCGGGCCAGGACCAGGTCAACCAGGCGCAACAGGCTGTGCAGCAGGACAAGCTGGCGGTCGCGCCGATCCAGGCTCAGTTCGACGCCGCGCAGCAGCAGCTCACTCAATTGGTGCAGCAGTCACAGATCGCCGCCGAGCGTTATGACGCCGCCACGCTGCGGTTGCAGCAGGTGCAGACGACGGCGCGGCTCGCCGCGGTTCGGGTGGCCGTTGCGCAGCGGCGATTTGGCGAGGCGCGCTCGGATCTCGGTCGCCTGGCCGCAGCCGCCTACCGGGACGGCAACGGGCTGGGCTCGGTCAGCCTCGTGCTCAACGCCGACGGGCCCGAGCAATTCGCGACGGGCGCCCACGTGCTTCAGCACCAGGCGATGGATCTGAACGCGACACTGCGGGCAGCGGACCGTGCACGACAGGACGCGCGGGACGCCCAAACGGCGGCGGACGCTGCTGTACAGACATGTATGGCAGCGCAGACGCAGGTCGCGCAGGCTACGCAGGCCGCTCGGACAGCGGTGGCGGCGGAGCAGAGCCAACTCGCGGCGATGAGCGCGAAGCGCGATGCGCTGCTCGCGCAACTCGCCGCGGCGCAACGCGTTTCCGTTCAGTTGGAGCAGCAACGGCAGCAAAGTTTGGCAGAAGAGGCGGCTCGGCAAGTTGCGGAGGCCGGTGCGGGCAGCTTCCCTGCGGGTAACTTCGTTGTGCCGGCTTATGACGGCTCGGCCGCGAGCAGGGCGCTCGCCTTCGCTTACGCGCAGCTCGGCAAGCCGTACGTGTGGGGAGCGACGGGTCCCGACTCGTTTGACTGCTCGGGGTTGACCATGGAGTCGTGGGCGGTGGCGGGGGTGTCCCTGCCGCATTTCGCCGCGTTCCAGTATCAGGCCAGCCACCCGATCGGCTATGGCGACCTGCGGCCCGGCGATCTGCTGTTCTGGGCCACCAGCAGCCACGACCCGAACACGATCTACCACGAGGCGATCTACGTCGGCGGTCAGCAGATGATCCAGGCGCCGCGGACCGGCGAGAATGTGGAGGTCTCGTCGATCTGGATGTGGGGATCGGTCCAGTTCTTCGCTCGGCCGGACTGAGTGCGCGCGTTGCTCGGTGCGGGCGGTGTGCTGATGGGACCGTGAAACGGTGGGTCAGTGAATCTGGCGGGTCAGTGGGCGTCGGCGTCGGGGCTTTCGGCGAAGCGCAGGCGTGAGCGGCGGATCTCCTCCTCCGCCTCGGTGCGTCCGACCCAGGTGGCGCCCTCGACCGACTTGCCCGGCTCCAGGTCCTTGTAGACCTCGAAGAAGTGCTGGATCTCCAGCCGGTCGAACTCGGGCACGTGGTGGATGTCGCGGATGTGCTCGACCCGCGGGTCGCTCGCGGGGACGCACAGGACCTTGTCGTCACCGCCCTTCTCGTCCGTCATCCTGAACATGCCGATTGTGCGGCAGAGGATCAGGCAGCCGGGGAAGGTCGGCTCCTCAAGCAGCACGAGGGCGTCGAGGGGGTCGCCGTCCTCGCCGAGGGTGTCCTCGATGAAGCCGTAGTCGGCGGGGTAACGCGTCGAGGTGAACAGCATCCGGTCCAGCCTTATCCGGCCGGTCTTGTGGTCCACCTCGTACTTGTTGCGCTGGCCCTTCGGGATCTCGATCAGGACGTCGAACTCCATCGTTCCTCCATGGGTTACCCTCTGGGCCTTACCGCACCAGTGTCCCGCATACGGGCAGGCGTGCGAGACAAGTGACGCCGCCGAGTGATCAACGCAACATCTCGCAAGATGATGATGGCGGTGGGTCGGCGGCGTGCATACTCATCGACCTAATTGGGCAACGTGTAGCGCTTCAGAAGGATCGCCGCGGGATACGTTGAAGGTGTGGCGAGTGACGAACTGATCGACTGGTCGGTGGCCGAAGCGACCGCGCGCCGCTTGGTGCGCCCAGGACCCGCCGTCAGCGCGCGTCAGGCGGAAGCGGCGGTGGCGGAACTGAGGCGAGCTGCTTCGGCGGCTCAGGGCCATGTGCGCGCCTTCGCGAAGCTTGAGGCGCCGCAGGACGACTCACCGGTCCTCGTCGTCGGCCGTGAAGGCTGGGTCACCGCCAACATCGACGCCGTGCAGGAGCTGTCCGCCCCGCTCGCTGAGAAGGTCCGGCAGTGGCGTGAGGGCGTCGTGCCGAGTGGGGTGCGGTCCACTGCGAGCACAGTCGGAGCCAAGCTGACCGGGCTTGAGCTCGGGGCGCTGCTGGCCTATCTCTCGCACCGCGTGCTCGGCCAGTTCGACCCCTTCGGCGGTGGCACTGTGTCGACAGCCAGTGCGGAGGCAGGCGCTGTGTCAACCGGCGCTGTGTCGACCGGTTCTGGGCGGACCAGCCCCGGACGGCTGCTGCTCGTCGCGCCCAACATCGTCCACGTCGAGCGGGAGCTCGGCGTCGATCCGAGCGACTTCCGGCTGTGGGTCTGTCTGCACGAGGAGACACATCGGGTCCAGTTCAGCGCGGTGCCGTGGCTGCGTGAGCACATCCTCGGCGAACTCGGCACGCTGATCGCCGAGCTCGAAGTCGAACCCGCCGTATTCGCGGAACGCGTAAAGACAGTCGTGCGGACGGTAGTGGGCAACGGTACGCCGTCGCCTACGCCGTCCACTCGACACGCCGACATACCAGCCGATCGAGTGGGTGACACCGCCGACCCCGTCACTCCTGCCAACGGGCTCTCGTTGTTGGATATGGTTCGCACCCCTGCGCAACGTGCCGTGATCGGGCGGTTGACCGCCGTCATGACACTGCTGGAGGGGCACGCCACCTATGTGATGGACGGGGTCGGCCCGCTGGTCGTGCCGTCGGTCGCGGAGATCAGCCGGGAGTTCGGCCGTCGCAGGTCGAGGAGCCGGCTGAGGCCGGAGACGCTGCTGCGCAAGGTGCTCGGACTCGACGCCAAGCTGCGGCAGTACCGCGACGGCGAGCGCTTCGTGCGCAGCGTCGTGGACGAGGCCGGGATCGACGGCTTCAACCGCGTGTGGACCTCGCCGAACACCCTCCCGACCCAGGCGGAGATCAACGATCCGGCTGCCTGGATACGGCGGGTTCCGCTGCGCCGCGGCTGAGAGGCCCGGCCGGGGCGCAGCCGCCACGGCCGACTTGGTTGAGGAGTGGTCAGCGATGGGACCGGTGCCCGCGGTGGCAGCGATACGCCTGGCAGTACGGCACGCGCTGAAGGACCATCAGCCAGGGGACCTGGTGCTCGTCGCCTGTTCCGGGGGAGCCGACTCGCTCGCGCTGGCTTGCGCGGGTGCGTTCGTCGCCCCCCGGCTCGGGCTGCGATGCGGGGCGGTGACGGTGGATCACCGCCTACAGGAGGGGTCGGCGCGGCGTGCCGACGAAGTCGTGAGGCTGCTGCGACAGCGCGGGCTTGACCCGGTCGAGTCCGTCGCTGTGACGGTCGGCCGCGACGGGGGTCCCGAGGCCGCCGCGCGCACGGCCCGCTATCAGGCGTTGGACCAACTGGCCGATCGTCTCGGCGCCCGCTCGGTACTGTTGGGCCACACGAGGGACGATCAGGCCGAGACGGTTCTGCTGGGGCTGGCCCGGGGCTCCGGAGCCAGGTCGCTCGCCGGGATGCCGGCCCGCTTCGGCCCGGGGGACAGATATCGCCGTCCGCTGCTGGAGATCTCCCGCACGGTGACTGAGGACGCCTGCCTGGCTGAGGGCGTCGTGCCGTGGCGGGATCCGCACAACGCCGACCCCGCGTATACGCGTTCACGTATCCGCCATCAGTTGCTGCCCGCGATCCAAGACGTACTCGGGCCCGGGATGCCTGAGGCGCTGGCACGTACCGCCCGAATGTTGCGTGAGGACACCGAAGCACTCGACCACTGGGCTGCGCGTGCCCTGGAGGAGTGCCGACACGTAAAAGGCGGCCTCGACGCGAATTGCCTCGCGGCACTGCCCACCGCTGTGCGCCGTCGAGTGATAAGGCTCGCCGCGCTGCGTTCTGGCGCTCCGGCCGGCACTCTCGCCGCAGTTCACATCGAGGCGGTGGACGCGTTGGTGACGAACTGGCGGGGGCAGGGACCGCTGCATTTGCCCGGCCCGGTCGTAGTGCACCGGGCGGATGGCAGACTGGCTTTCGGCGAACAGGCCCTGGGCGAGTCGGGGACGGCGCCGGCACACGGTGCACGCGGTGGAGACGGCGGCGCACTCGGTGAAGACAGCGGCAGCGGCGGCAAGGGCAACGGAAAGCGCTGCACGCCGACGCCGGTGTGACCGGTGACCCCTCCGACGCCGTTGCGGGCACCCGCCGCCGACCCCGGCCGCGCACCGAACACGAGGAGACTGTCCCGGTGGACGAGAAGGACATGGGCCCCGACCTGGAGCGGGTGCTCCTGACCGAACGTGAGTTGGCGGAGGGCGTCGCCCGCCTCGCCACCGAGATCGACAAGGACTACAACGGTCGCGAACTGCTGCTGGTCGGCGTGCTCAAGGGCGCCGTGATGGTCATGGCGGACCTCTCCAGGGCACTGCACCGCTTGGCCACGATGGACTGGATGGCGATCTCGTCCTACGGCGCCGGAACCAAGTCCTCCGGAGTGGTACGCATCCTCAAAGACCTGGACACGGACATCGAAGGGCGCCATGTGCTGGTGGTCGAGGACATCATCGACTCCGGCCTGACCCTGTCCTGGTTGCTGTCGAACCTGCGCTCGCGCAACCCCGCGTCGCTGGAGGTCTGCGCGCTGCTGCGCAAGCCCGACGCGGCGAAGGTCGAGATCAAGGTCAAGTACGTGGGCTTCGACATCCCGAACGAGTTCGTCGTGGGGTACGGACTGGACTTCGCCGAACAGTTCAGGAATCTGCCGTTCATCGGGACACTGGCCCCTCACGTCTACTCGTGAGGGGCCAGTGGCTCGGTGAACCGTTGGGCGCTGTATCGGGACACTGGCCCCTCACGCCTACTCGTGAGGCGCTGGCGTCCCCTGGCACTGCGGCTCCGGACCGGTATTCGTGAAAGAAGTCGGGAACGCACGCACCGCGTAGGATCGTTGGCAGAGTGTTGGTCGCCCCGGCGTTGGGCGCCCAACGTTTCAGCAGTTACCCACCAGGGACGAGCCGGCAGAAGGGACGGGGCTGGTAGCTCCGGACGATGGACGTGAAGCGAATTTTCCGTGGCCCAACCATCTGGGTCGTGCTGGCCGTGCTCGCCGTGCTAGCAGTGATGAACATCGTGTCCTCTGGCGGCGGCGCGACCTCGGTCGACACCTCGAAGATCATCACCGAGATCGACGGCAACCAGGTCAAGTCGGCTGAAGTCACCACCGGGTCCAGCCAGACCGTGCAGGTCACCCTGAACGACGGCACCAAGCAGGTCACCACCTACCTGAACGACCAGCAGGGCGCGAACATCACCACCGCCTTGGACAACGCGGTGAAGGACGGCAGGCTGTCCGGCGGGTACAACGTCGTGCAGTCCAAGCAGCCGTGGATCATCTCGGTCCTGGTCACCCTGCTGCCGTTCGTGCTGCTCGTGGTGGTCTTCCTGGTCCTGCTGAACCAGATGCAGGGCGGCGGCTCGCGGGTGATGAACTTCGGCAAGTCCCGGGCCAAGATGATCACCAAGGACACGCCGAAGACCACCTTCGCCGACGTGGCCGGCGTGGACGAGGCGATCGAGGAGCTCCAGGAGATCAAGGAGTTCCTGGAGGCCCCGGCCAAGTTCCAGGCGATCGGGGCGAAGATCCCCAAGGGCGTGCTGCTCTACGGCCAGCCGGGTACCGGCAAGACGTTGCTCGCGCGGGCGGTGGCCGGCGAGGCGGGCGTGCCGTTCTTCTCGATCTCCGGCTCCGACTTCGTCGAGATGTTCGTCGGCGTCGGCGCCTCCCGGGTGCGCGACCTGTTCGAGCAGGCAAAGGCGAACGCCCCGGCGATCGTCTTCGTGGACGAGATCGACGCGGTCGGCCGGCACCGGGGCGCGGGCCTCGGCGGCGGTCACGACGAGCGTGAGCAGACGCTGAACCAGCTGCTGGTCGAGATGGACGGCTTCGACGTCAAGGGCGGGGTCATCCTGATCGCCGCGACGAACCGGCCAGACATCCTGGACCCGGCGCTGCTGCGGCCCGGCCGCTTCGACCGGCAGATCGCCGTGGACGCCCCGGACCTGAACGGCCGTGAGCGGATCCTGAAGGTGCACGCCAAGGGCAAGCCGCTCACGCCTGACGTCGACCTGATGGCCGTGGCCCGGCGCACCCCCGGCTTCACCGGCGCGGACCTGGCGAACGTGCTCAACGAGGCGGCGCTGCTGACCGCACGCTCGGACCGCAAGCTGATCGACAACAACGCGCTGGACGAGGCGATCGACCGCGTGGTGGCCGGGCCGCAGAAGCGTACCCGGTTGATGAGCGACCACGAGAAGAAGATCACCGCGTACCACGAGGGCGGCCACGCTCTGGTCGCGCACGCGCTGCCGAACACCGACCCGGTGCACAAGGTCACGATCCTGCCGCGCGGCCGCGCCCTCGGCTACACGATGGTGCTGCCCGACGAGGACAAGTACTCGACGACCCGTAACGAGCTGCTCGACCAGCTCGCCTACGCGCTCGGCGGCCGGGCGGCCGAGGAGCTGGTCTTCCACGACCCGACCACCGGTGCCGGCAACGACATCGAGAAGGCGACGCAGCTCGCCCGCGCGATGGTCACCCAGTACGGAATGACCGAGCGCCTCGGCACGATCAAGCTGGGCCAGGACAGCGGCGAGGTCTTCCTCGGCCGCGACATGGGCCACCAGCGCGACTACTCCGAGGAGGTCGCGGCGATCGTGGACGAAGAGGTCAAGAAGCTCATCGAGACCGCCCACGACGAGGCCTGGGAGGTCCTGGTGGAGAACCGGGACATCCTCGACCGGCTGGTGCTCGAACTGCTGGAGAAGGAGACCCTGGACAAGGCCCAGATCGCGAACGTCTTCCGGGACGTGCGGATGCGCGCGGCGCGGCCGGCCTGGACCGGGTCCACCCGGCGGGTGCCCTCGGACCGCCCGCCGGTCAAGACGCCGAAGGAGCTGGAGCTGGCCAAGGCCAACGGCAGCATCAATGGCAACGGCGGGTCGGTGCTTCCCGACCTGCCCGGACAGAGCGGCTTGGCCGACAGCTGA
This sequence comes from Actinocrinis sp., assembly GCF_035946395.1. Classification (NCBI taxonomy): domain Bacteria; kingdom Bacillati; phylum Actinomycetota; class Actinomycetes; order Catenulisporales; family Actinospicaceae; genus Actinocrinis; species Actinocrinis sp. Next base: position 718 of record NZ_DASYZI010000166.1, on the reverse strand, counting down.
CCTGACCTGTACCGAGGCGGCCGGGGCCAGCACCCCGGCCGTTTTCGGTTTTCGGTTAACCTCGACCCATGAGTAATTCCCACTCCTCCATAGGCGAGCGTTCCGGCGTGAACGCGGTGTCGCTGCACGGTGAACCGGGACTGGAGTCCCCGGACGCCGGTCGCGCGGTGGGACCGTTCGACGAGAAGCGGGCGGAGAACGCGGTCCGTGAGCTGCTGATCGCGATAGGCGAGGATCCCGACCGTGACGGGCTGCGCGACACGCCCGGCCGGGTCGCACGCGCCTACCGGGAGATGTTCGCCGGACTGGGTCAGGCCCCGGAGGACGTGCTGACCACGACCTTCGACCTGGGCCACGACGAGATGGTCCTGGTGAAGGACATCGAGCTCTACAGCTGCTGCGAACACCACCTCGTTCCGTTCCACGGGGCGGCCCACGTCGGCTACATTCCTTCGGTGGACGGGCGCATCACCGGTCTGTCGAAGCTGGCGCGGCTGGTGGACGTCTACGCGAAGCGTCCGCAGGTCCAGGAACGGCTGACCACACAGATCGCCGACGCACTGGTCCGGATACTTCAGCCCCGAGGGGTCATCGTCGTAGTGGAGTGCGAGCACCTGTGCATGTCGATGCGAGGGATACGGAAGCCCGGAGCGAAGACGGTGACGTCGGCGGTTCGGGGGATGCTTCGTTCCTCCGCGACTCGCGCAGAGGCGATGAG
>NZ_DASYZI010000165.1:0-12119 GCF_035946395.1 Actinocrinis sp. | reverse complement strand
GGCGGGTGGGGCGGTGCTTTCGCGTAGGACTAGTTCGGTGACCAGGTCTACGCGGCTGGTCGGCAGGGCTGCGCTGCGGGCCAGGTCCAGCAGCATTCGGGTTGCGGTCTCGGCCATGTCGCGCAGTGGCTGGTTGACCGTCGTGAGCGCCGGGGCGGTCCACGCGGCGACGGGTAGGTTGTCGTAGCCGATCACGGAGAGCTGGCGGGGTACGTCCAGGCCTAGCTTGCGTGCCGCGCGTAGGACGCCCATCGCCTGCATGTCGGAGCCGGCGAAGACGGCGGTTGGGCGGTCCGCGCGATCCAGCAGCTTGATGCCGTGTTCGTAGCCTGCGTCGACGTGGAAGTTTCCGTAGCGAACCAGGTCCGGGTCGACCGGGAGGTCGGCTTCGTCGTGCGCGGAACGGAAGCCGGCCAGGCGGGCCTGGCTGCACAGCACGTCTCGGGGGCCTGAGATGATCGCGATGCGGCGGTGGCCGAGCTCCAGCAGATGGCGGGTCGCCAGCAGGCCGCCGTTCCAGTTGTTCGAGCCGACGGTCGGCACCGAGGCGGTGGTCGCGCTGTCGGTGTCCACGACCACGAACGGGATGCGCTGGCGCTGCAACTGCTGGCTTTGCGGCGGGGTCGGGCTGCACAGCACGAACAGCACGCCGAGCGGCCGGCCGGTGAGCACGCCGTCCAGCCACGGCTGCGGCGGGTGGTGCTGCCCGCCGAGTTGCGAGAGCACGACGTCGGCGTTCGCCGCCGCCGCCACGATCTCGACGCCGCCGATGATCACCATCGCCCACGCGGAGTCGAACTCGTGGAAGACCAGGCGGATCTTGCCCGCGTCGACCGGCCGACGCTGCTGGCGGCGGCGGTACCGGTGCAGTTCGAGGCTCGCCTCGACCCGCGCCCTGGTTTCGGGCGCGACGTCGGCGCGGCCGTTGAGCACCTTGGAGACGGTCGCGACGGACACGCCGACCTCGTCGGCGATGGCCGCGATCGTCGGGGCCGGGGAGCCCGGGCCATCGTCCGCCCGTGAAGAGGTCATCGAAAGGTCACCTGTAGAGGTAAAAACTTTCGGGAAGCATAGCAACGGATCCAAGGATGTACAGCGTCGCGTGGTGAGACTTTCAGGCTACTGAACCCGGGAGCCGCTAAGCCGGGAAGCTGTGTGGGGGCAGCAAAGAGCGGTGTCAGAGACTCTTGACACGCTTCGGGAGAGAGCCTACTTTTCCGCAAAACACTGCGGTTACAATCTCGAAACTTTCGAAAGTCCCGAGCGCACCCGCGTGCCCTTGATCAGGTGTCCGGGGTCTGCGTCGCGGCGAAGGGACGGCATGGTGATTCAGGGGTCTGCCGACACTGACCGCTCGGACGGCGGCACGGCGCGCTGGCGTGACGCGCGGCTGACGCCCGCCGAGCGGGCCGACGCTCTCATCCCGCTGATGACCTTGGAGGAGAAGGTCGCGCAGCTGGTCGGGGTGTGGGTCGGCGCCGACGCGTCGGGGCAGGGCGTCGCGCCGCACCAGGACGAGATGCGCAACGGCACGCCGTGGCCCGAACTCATCCAGCACGGTCTCGGCCAGCTGACCAGGCCGTTCGGCAGCGCGCCGGTCGAGCCCGCGCCCGGCGCGCGGTCGCTGGCCGCTTCCCAGGCGCAGATCGCGGCGGCCAGCCGGTTCGGCATTGCGGCGCAGGTGCACGAGGAGTGCCTCACCGGCTTCGCCACCTGGCGCGCGACCGCGTACCCGGCGCCGCTGAGCTGGGGCGCCTGCTTCGATCCCGAGCTGGTCGGGCTGATGTCCGGCCGGATCGGCCGGTCCATGCGCGCGGCCGGGGTGCATCAGGGTCTTGCCCCGGTTCTCGACGTGACCCGCGACTACCGCTGGGGCCGCACCGAGGAGACCATCGGCGAGGATCCCTACCTGGTCGGCGTGATCGGCACCGCCTATGTCAGGGGCCTGGAGGGCGCCGGGATCGTCGCCACGCTCAAGCACTTCGCTGGCTACTCCGCCTCGCGCGGCGGCCGCAATCTCGCCCCGGTGCCGATGGGGCGCCGCGAACTGGCCGACGTGGTGCTGCCGCCGTTCGAGATGGCGCTGCGCCTCGGCGGCGCTCGCTCGGTGATGCACTCGTACGCCGAGATCGACGGCGTTCCGGTCGCGGCGGACGAAGGGCTGCTGACCGGCCTGCTGCGGGACGAGTGGGGATTCACCGGCACGGTCGTCGGCGACTACTTCGCGGTGCGGTTCCTCCAGACGCTGCACGGCGTCGCCGCCGAGGCGGCGGATGCGGCGGGGCTGGCGCTGCGGGCCGGGATCGACGTCGAGCTGCCGACGGTGGATGCGTATGGCGCGCCGCTGGTCGAGGCGGTGCGCAGCGGGAAGGTCGACGGGGCGCTGGTCGACCGGGCACTTCGCAGGGTGCTGACGCAGAAGGTGCAGCTCGGCCTGCTGGACGGGGCGGTGGGCGCGGGAGTCGCCGAGGGGGCCGACGGTCGCGTCGGTGGAGGTGTCGGCGGAGTCGATGGCGTCGACGGGGCCGACGGGCTGGTTCTGGATGACGAGGAGAATCAGGAACTTGCGCTGCGGCTGGCTCGTGAGGCGGTCATCCTGCTGCGCAACACGGACGGGGTCCTGCCGCTGACGCCGCGGCGGCGGGTCGCGCTAGTCGGGCCGGTGGCCGACGATCCGCTGGCCATGCTCGGCTGCTACTCGTTTCCGATCCATGTGAGTACTCACTCCGGTCACGGCATCGGGCTGGAGATCCCGTCGCTGCGCTCCTCGCTCAGTGAGCTGATTCCCGGGCTGGTTCATGCGCCCGGCTGCGCCGTCAGCGGCGACGACACCTCGGGCATCGCGGCCGCCGCCGCGCTCGCGGCGCAGTGCGACGTGTGTGTACTGGCCGTCGGCGACCGGGCGGGGCTGTTCGGACGCGGCACGTCGGGCGAAGGCTGCGACGCGGCGGACCTGCGCCTGCCTGGTGTGCAGGCGGAACTGGTGCGGGCCGTGCTGGCGACGGGCACGCCGGTGGTCCTGGTGCTGTTGGCGGGACGGCCGTACGCGCTCGGCGACGAAGTGGCGCAGGCTGCGGGCATCGTCTGCGCCTTCTTCCCCGGGCAGCGCGGCGGCCAAGCGCTGGCCGAGGTGCTCACCGGCGCGGTCGAGCCGTCCGGCCGGTTGCCTGTCAGTGTGCTGCGTGACGCCGGCGGCCTGCCCGCCACTTACCTCTCGCCGCCGCTCGGCCGGCGCACGAAGGTCTCCTCGATCGACCCGACGCCGGCGTTCCCGTTCGGATACGGGCTCGGATACACGAGCTTCGGGTGGGACGAAGCGCGGGTGGGCGGGAGCGGGGACGGCGAGGCCGGGGAGCCGGCGCCCGATCCTGCGCAGCCGGTGTCGTGGCCCGTCGACGGCGAGGCCACCGTGAGCATCAGGGTTCGAAATACCGGGTCGCGGGCGGGCACCGAGGTCGTTCAGCTCTACCTGCACGACCCGGTCGCGCAGACGACCCGGCCGGTGGTGCGGCTGATCGGATTCGCGCGCGTCCCGCTGTCGCCCGGCGAGGCGGCGCGGGTGTCGTTCACCGTGCCGGCCGACCTCACGTCGTTCACCGGCGTACGCGGTCGGCGCATCGTCGAGCCCGGATACGTCGAACTGCGCTTCGGGCGGTCCAGCGCGCACACGGAGGCCGTCGTCGCGCTGCGGTTGACCGGCCCGGAGCGCGAGGTCGGCCACGACCGGCGGCTGGTCTCGGTCGCCCGCGTCTGGCCCGTCGGTGCGGCGCCTGCCGCCGGAGCCGGGGCGGTCGGCGATGCGGCGGGCGATTCGGGCGGCGAATCAAGCCTCGTGGTCGGGAACGGCGGGCACGCGCTCGCGCGGACCCTGCCGCAGGCCGGAGGATGAGATGAGCACACCGAGAACCCTGGATCCGCCCTCGGACATCCTGGAGAATCCGCCGCCACGGCGGTCCGGACGCTCCCGCCGACCGCGCCCGCAGCGGCTGACCTGGCGCCGTGCGATACGCCGGGACTGGCGGCTGTACACGCTCGTGATCGCGCCGCTGCTGTTCTTCGCGTTCTTCCGGTACCTGCCGATGGTCGGCAACGTGATCGCGTTCCGCCGCTACGAGCCGGGCGGCAGCCTGTTCGGCCAGACGTGGGTCGGCCTGCACTACTTCCAGCTGTTCTGGACCGACCCGACGTTCTGGCAGGTGTTCACCAACACGCTGATCATCGGCGGGCTGACGCTGCTGTTCACCTTCCCGGTGCCGATCGTCCTCGCGCTGCTGCTCAACGAGGTGCGAACCAGCAGCCTCAAACGCTTCGTGCAGTCCGTGTCGTACCTGCCGCACTTCCTGTCGATCGTGGTGGTCGCGGCCGTCATCATGCAGCTGCTGTCCGACAACGGCGCGGTGAACCAGGCGCTGCACGCGGTCGGCCACGCGCCGATCACGTTCCTCCAGGAACCCGGCTGGTTCCGGCAGATCTACGTCTCCTCCGAGGTGTGGCAGACGGCGGGTTGGGGCACCATCCTCTACCTCGCCGCGCTGACCACCATCGACAGCCAGCTCTACGAGCAGGCCAGGATCGACGGCGCGAACCGGTGGCAGCAGACCTGGCACGTGACGCTGCCCGGGATCCGGCCCACCATGATGACCCTGCTGATCCTCAACATCGGCACGTTCATGGCGGTCGGCTTCGAGAAGATCCTGCTGCTCTACAACCCCCTGACTTATCCGACCGCGGACGTCATCTCCACCTATCTGTTCCGCGTCGGGGTGGTGTCGGGCAGCTTCAGCTACGCCGCGGCGATCGGCCTGTTCGAGTCCGTGATCGGGCTGACGCTGGTCATCGGGGCGAACACCCTGTCCCGCCGGCTGATGGGGGCGAGCCTGTGGTAGCCGTCAGTGCACTGCGACCCGAGCGCGAGGTTCCGGTCCGGCGCAAGCGGATCCGGCCGAGCAGGGGGTACCGGGTCTTCCAGGTCGTCAACACCCTGATCCTGGTTGGGGTCGTGGTGGCGACGCTGTACCCGTTCGTCAACATCCTGGCGCAGTCGTTCAGCTCCGAGTCCGCGATCACGGCCGGGCAGGTGAACCTCGTCCCGCACGGGTTCAACATCACCACCTACAAGACGGTGATGAAGGACTCGACGTTCTGGGTGAACTACCGCAACACCGTGCAGTACACGGTCACCGCCACCGCGATCTCCATGGTGCTCACCACCTGCTACGCCTACGTGCTCTCGAAGCGGCAGGTCAAGGGGCGCGGCGTGCTGGTCGGGATCGCCGTGTTCACCATGTTCTTCAACGGCGGCCTGATCCCCAACTACGTCCTGGTCAGCCAGCTCGGGCTGCGCAACACGATCTGGGCGATCGTGCTGCCCAACGCCATCAATGTGTTCAACCTGCTGGTGATGAAGGCGTTCTTCGAGAGCCTGCCGGGCGAACTGGAGGAGGCGGCCGCGGTCGACGGCCTGAGCACGTACGGCATCCTGCTGCGGATCGTGCTGCCGCTGTCGAAGGCCGTGCTGGCCACGATGGTCCTCTTCTACGCGGTCTCGTACTGGAACTCCTGGTTCAGCGCGTTCCTGTACATGGACCGCTCCGACCTGTTCCCGGTCACTGTGTATCTGCGCAACCTGATCGCCGGGGCCACCGGCGGGGGGAACGAGGGCATGTCCAGCGACCTCGCGCTACAGATCGCGGCCAACATCCAGGCCGTGACCATCGTGCTCACCGTGATCCCGATCCTGACCGTCTACCCCTTCATCCAGCGCTACTTCGTCTCCGGCGTGATGCTCGGCGCGGTCAAGGGCTAGCTCGCAACACCACTATCCACACCACTCCACGCACCTGTTCCGCACAGACACAGGAGTCTCGATGAACAGAGTTTCAACGAACATATTCAAACGGGCCGACGGCCTTCCGGCGAGCGGATTGTCCCGGCGCCGGATGCTCGCCGGGACGGCCGGGGTCGCCGCGCTCGGCGCCCTGGCGGCGTGCAGCGACAGCAGCAGTTCCTCGTCGAGCGACAACCTGTCGTCGAACCGTGACGGCTCGATGTCCAAGTACGGCGTCGGCGACCAGTTCAAGGCCACCACGCCGCTGGACTTCTCGATCATGATGCTGAGCAACCCGGGCTACCCGTACAACCCGAACTGGCCGTTCTGGTCCGATCTGAAGTCGATGACCAACGTCTCGTTCACGCCGACGGTGATCCCGCTCAGCGACTACAACCAGAAGCGCAGCGTCATGGTCAGCGCGGGCAACGCCCCGATGATCATCCCGAAGACCTACCACCCGGCCGAGGAGGCGTACATCGCCGGCGGGGCGATCCTGCCGGTCAGCGACTACCTCGACCTGATGCCGAACTTCAAGGACCGGGTCGCCAAGTGGAACCTTCAGGGCGACCTCGACCAGCTGCGGGAGGCGGACGGCAAGTTCTACGTGCTGCCCGGCCTGCACCAGGACGTGTGGGTGGACTACTCGATCGCGGTGCGCACCGACATCCTGCAGAAGCTGAACATCTCGACGCCGCAGACCTGGGACGACGTGCACACCATGCTGCGCACGATGAAGGCGGCGTACCCGAATCAGTACCCGTTCTCCGACCGGTGGAGCTCCACTCCGCCCGGACCCGGCGCCAACGCCCTGTTGCAGACCATCGGCGCGGCGTTCGGCACCCAGGCCGGCTGGACCTACCAGCACTCGACCTGGGACGCGAGCAGCGGCGCGTTCGTCTACACCGGCGCGATGGACCAGTACAAGCAGATGGTCACGTATCTCAATACGCTGGTCAGCGAGAAGCTGATGGACCCGGAGAGCTTCACCCAGAGCGACGACCAGGCCAAGCAGAAGTTCGCCAACGGCCAGTCGTTCGTCATCAGCGCCAACGCGCAGGAAGTGGTCAACAGCTACCGCAAGAACATCGCGCACCTCCCCGGCGCGACGGTGCAGAAGATCCCGGTGCCGATGGGCCCGGCGGGCGCGACCAAGGTGGGCGTGCGCACCGAGAACGGCGTGATGGTCTCGGCGAAGGCCCGCGACAGCAAGAACTTCGTCGCCATGATGCAGTTGATCGACTGGCTCTGGTACTCCGACGCGGGCCAGATGTTCTGCAAGTGGGGCGTCCAGGGCACCACGTACACCGGTAGCGTGAACGACGGCAGCTTCAAGCTCGAACCCGATGTCACCTGGGCCGGTGTCAACCCCGGCGGGAGCAAGAACCTTCAGGTGACGTACGGCTTCTTCAACGGCGTGTTCGCCTACGGCGGCAGCACCAAGTTCCTCGACTCCCAGTTCACGCCCGAGGAACTGACCTTCCAGACCGCGATGAACGCCCGCCAGACGCTGCCGCTGCCGCCGCCGCACCCGCTCAGCGCGGACGACCGCGAGCAGGCGACGCTGTGGGAGACGAGCCTGCTGGACTACGTGAACCAGCAGACGCTCCAGTTCATCCTCGGCCGGCGGCCGCTGAGCCAGTGGGACCAGTACGTCTCCGAGTTGAAGGGCCGTAACTCGGACCAGTACATCGAACTGGTCAACAAGGCGTACACCAACTTCAAGAAGAACCACGGCAGCTGAGCGCGGCCGATCCCGGCTGACCATCACTGACCGCGCTTGACCCGAGCAGGAGCACCCGCGGAAGGAGTACCAGCGTTGCCGAACCCGATCGTCGTTCCGCCGCGGGCCTCGGGCCGGCTGACCGACGCCTGGCGCTACTGCGTCGGCACCGGCCGGTTCGAGCTCGCGCTGCGCCGCGATTATCAGGACTCGCTCGCCCTTGTCCAGCGGGAGATCGGGTTCCGGCACATCCGCGGGCACGGCCTGCTCAGCGACGGCGTCGGCGTGTACCGGCCCTACGAGTATCAGGGCACGAGGCACGTGCGGCACGTGTTCACGTACGTCGACCAGGTGGTCGACGCCTACCTCGGCCTCGGTATCGCACCGCTGGTGGAGCTGGGCCTCATGCCCTCCGCGCTCGCCTCCGGCGACCAGACGGTGTTCTGGTGGCGGGGCAACGTCACGCCGCCGAGCGACCACGCCGAGTGGGCCGCGCTGGTGCGCGCGACGGTGGCGCACCTGGTCGACCGCTACGGGCTCGACCAGGTGCGCGGCTGGCCGATCGAGGTGTGGAACGAGCCGAGTCTCAAAGAGCTCTGGCAGGGCGCCGACCAGGACGCCTACCACCGGCTGTACGAGGTCTCCGCGCACGCCGTCAAGGACGTGGACGCCTCGCTCCAGGTCGGCGGCCCGGTCCTGTCACCCGGCTCGGACGAGTGGCTGGTGCCGTTCGCCGAGTTCGCCGCCGCCCGGTCGGTGCCCGTCGACTTCATCAGCCGGCACGCCTACAGCTCCGGCCCGGCGCAGTACGTGCCCTTCGGTACGTATCAGACCCTTAAGCCGCCGTCCTCGCTGCTGGAGCAGTTCGCCTCGCCCAGGCGGCTCCTGCGCGGCACGGCGCTGGCGGATCTTCCCGTGCACATCACCGAGTTCAACTCCTCGTACCGGCCGGACAACGCGATTCACGACACCGCGTTCCAAGCCGCCTATCTCGCGCCCGTGCTCGCCGCCGGCGGCGACCTGGTGGACTCCTTCTCCTACTGGACGTTCAGCGACATGTTCGAGGAGCTGGGAGTACCGCCCGCGCTGTTCCACGGCGGATTCGGCCTGCTGACGCACCGTCAGATCAAGAAGCCCGCGTACCACGTGTACGCCTTCATGGCGCGGATGGGAGAGCAGATCCTCGCGCGCGGAGATGATCACCTGGTGACCCGGCACGCGGACGGCCGGATCGCCGTGCTGGCCTGGGCTCCGGTCGACGTCACCGGCGGCGAGCCGGTGTCAGGGCACGCACTGCGGTTCTCGATCCCGCTTGAGGGCGGGGCGTCGCCGTCAGCCTTCGTACTGCGTTCCTCGGTGAGCGAGGAGGCGGGCAATGCCTGGCGGGCGTGGTGCGAACTGGGCCGCCCGGCCTCTGCGACGTCCCGCCAGCTCGACATCCTGCGCGAGGCGGCCGAGCCGGCCCGCAGGCACTGGAGCGCGCCGATCGTCGCAGGGCGCGTCGACCTCGACCTCGCCCTGGACCGCCACGAGGTGACGTTGGTCGAGATCAGCGCCGTGACCGACGAGACGCCGCCGTGGTGGGACGCGCGGCGGCTGCTCGGCCTGCCGGTCGACGACGGCGACAGGCCGCAGGAGCCGCGATGAGCGGCGATGCCACCGGAACCCGGGCGGGAGCGCGGCGGGAGTTCGGCGAGGGGCCGCTCGCGCGCGTCGCAGCCCTCGTCTACAGCCTGCTGGTGATCGAGTTGCTGCTGCTGGCCGCCACGCTGCCCGGCATGGTCCCGCTGGTGCTGCTCGATCGCGACGCGAGCAACGCGCCGCTGGCGGTTGCCTGCGCGATTCCGCTCGGCCCGGCGCTGTCCGCCGCGCTCTACGCACTGCGAAAGCACAAGGGCGACTTGACCGATCTGAAGCCCGCGGCGGCGTTCTGGCGCGGCTACCGGCTCAACGCCGGGGGCGTGCTGCGGGTCTGGGTCCCGTGGCTGGCGCTGATGGCGGTGCTCTCGGTGAACCTGTCGCACGCGCGGGCCGCGGCGATCCCCGGCTGGTGGGTGGGGCTGCTGGTCGCCTTCGCCGTCGCGTCGGCGCTGTGGATGGCCAACGCGCTGGTGATCGTCTCGCTGTTCGCGTTCCGCACCGTCGACGTCGCCCGGCTGGCCGCGTATCTCCTCGGCCGCACGAAGAGCGTGACGCTGGGGAATCTCGGCCTGCTGATCTGCGCGGCCGGTCTGGTCGCCGTCGCCTCCGAGGCGGTGCTCGCGCTGGCCAGCGTGCTGTTCGCGGCGTTCCTGCTGCGCGTCGGCCGGCCGATGATCGCGCTGGTCACCGAGGAGTTCACCGCATGACCGCTCTCGAAGAGCCCGCATGACACCGCCCGTCGTCCGGAAGGTGCTCTACGGCGGCGACTACAACCCGGAACAGTGGCCGCAGCAGGTGTGGGACCACGACTATCAGCTCTTTGACGCGGCGCGGATCGACACGGTCACGCTCGGCGTCTTCGACTGGGCCCTGATACAGCCCGCCGAGGACGTCTACGACTTCTCGCTGCTCGACCGGATCGTCGGGCGGGCGACCACCGAGGGCCGCGCCATCTGCCTGGCCACCGCGACCGGGGCTCACCCGCCGTGGCTTGCCCGCGCGTATCCCGAGGTCACGCGCACGGACTTCGAGGGCCGCAAGCACCGGTACGGGCAACGGCACAACGCCTGCCCCAGCTCGCCGGTCTTCCGCCGCCTTTCCGCCGAACTGGCCCGCCGCATCGCGCACCGGTACGCCGGTAATCCGTCCGTCGTGGCCTGGCACGTCGGCAACGAGTACGGCGGTGCCTGCTACTGCGCCCTGTGCGCCGAGGGTTTTCGCGACTGGCTGCAAAAGCGATACAGCACCCTGGAGGCCTTGAACGCGGCCTGGTACACGACGTTCTGGTCGCACATCTTCACCGCCTGGGACCAGATCGAGCCGCCGTCCGCGCTGACGGAGCACTGGCGCGGCCCGGACCACACCGCGTTCCAGGGCATCACGCTGGACTATCTGCGGTTCATGTCGGACGCGATGCTCGCCTGCTTCCTCGGCGAGAAGGCGGCGATCCGCGAATCGAGTCCTGACACGCCGGTCACGACGAACTTCATGGGCATGTACCGGCCGATCGACTACCACCGCTGGGCGCCGCATCTCGACTTCGCCTCCTGGGACAACTATCCGCCGGACGACACCTCGCAGGCGCGGATGGCCCTCACCCACGACCTGATGCGCGGCCTGAAGGACGGCCGGCCGTTCTGGCTGATGGAGCAGACGCCGAGCACGACGGCGAGCCGCGAGGTGAATCCGCTCAAGCGGCCGGGGGCCATGCGGTTGTGGAGCTGGCAGGCGGTGGCCCACGGCGCGGACGGCGTGCTGTTCTTCCAGCTGCGCGCCTCGCGCGGCGCCTGCGAGAAGTACCACGGCGCCGTCATCGGACACGCCGGCCGCTCGGACACGCGGGTCTTCCGCGAGGTCGCGCAGCTCGGCGCCGAACTGGAGCGGCTCGGCGGCGCGACCCTCGGCGCGCGCACACCCGCGCGGGTCGCAGTGCTCTTCGACTGGGACAGCTGGTGGGCGCTGGAGATCTCGGACGGGCCGTCCCGGCTGGTGCGCTATCAGCAGGTGGTGCTGGCCTACTACACCGCGCTGTGGGAGTCAGGCGTCGATGTCGACGTGCTGCCGGTGACGGCCGACCTGCGCCGTTACGACGTGGTCGTCGCGCCGGCGCTGCACATGCTCAAGGGCGACCTGGCGCGACGGCTGGAGGAGGTCGCCGCGCGCGGCGGCTCGGTGCTCACGACGTTCCTGTCCGGACGCGTGGACGAGGACGACAACGCGTTCCTGATGGACGTGCCCGGCCCGCTCGGACCGTTGATGGGCGTGCGGATCGACGAGTGGGACGCGCGCGGACCCGAGTTCGTCAACCCCGTGCGTCTCCGGGACGGGGAAACAGAGCTCGAAGTCGAGGCGCGCCTCGTGTTCGAACTCGTCATCCCGCAGGGCGCCGAGGCCGTCGGCACGTACCGGGCCGACTTCTACGCCGGGACGCCCGCCGTCACCCGCAACACATTCGGCGCGGGCCACGGCTGGTACGTCGCCGCCGGGCTGGACCAGCGCGGCGTCTCGTGGGTGGTGCGGCGCGTCCTGAGCGCGCACGACATCGCACCGCGGCACCCGGACGTGCCCGGCCTCGAAACGGCAGTCCGGATCGCCCCCGATGGCGCTGAGCTGCTCTTTCTGCTCAACCACGGCGAGGAGCCCGTTGAGTTCGGGGTGACGCGATCCGGCACGGACGTGCTGTCCGGCGCCCACTTCGAATCCGGGCAGCGCATCACCCTCGACCCGCGAGACGTCACCGTTCTGCGCAGTGAGGTCGGCTGAAGCAGTGAGGTCGGCTGAAACGGCACTAGGGGGTGTTTGAGAAGTGGGGCCGGGGTCGCGGCGCCTGTCACGCACGCTCGCCGCGTTGTCGGTTCGCCCCCAGACAACCAGTCTGGAGGCGAACCTCCGCCTTGCGATCGCACGCGCCATGCGCCGCGCCCTGAA
>NZ_DASYZI010000164.1:0-1806 GCF_035946395.1 Actinocrinis sp. | reverse complement strand
CGCACCGCGATGCCCGCGAGTTCGAGCGGGGCGCCGATCCGGGCGGCCAGGTCACCGGCGGTGGTCGTCATGAGCCGGGCGACCTCGGAGCCGACGACCCCGCAGCCCAGCAGCGCGACCTTCAGCGGGCGCTCGCTCATGATTCCCAACCTCGTCCTCCGCTTGACCTGCCGGGCAAGTCTCGCCGGTCAGTTCGTCTTCCGGTACCTGCTGTCCAACATCCGAGACATCGCCACGGACGCCCCGCCAACGCGGTCGACTCGGCCGGCTCTGCCGACTCGGTCAACTCCGCTCACCTCACCACCGCCCGCTCCACCAGCCGCCGCCCCGACGCCTCACCCCATGTCCAGTGCCAGCAGATCGGCCTCCGTCTCCCGTCGCACCAACATCCGCGACTCACCCTCGCAGACCGACACCACCGGCGGTCGCAACGCTTGGTTGTAATTGGACGCCATCGAACGGCAGTACGCGCCGGTAGCAGCCACGGCGAGCAGGTCACCCGGCCCGATGTCAGCGGGAAGCCACGCATCACGCACCACGATGTCCCCGGACTCGCAGTGCTTACCGACGACGCGGGCCAGCATCGGCGGCGCCTCGGACGCGCGCGATGCGAGCGTGCACGTATACGCAGCGTCGTACAACGCGGTACGAATATTGTCGCTCATGCCCCCGTCCACAGACACGTATGTCCGCAGCCCATCCAATACTTTGACCGTTCCGACCTCGTACAAGCTGATCCCGGGCGTTCCTGCGATGGCCCGGCCCGGTTCGACCGTGAGCCGCGGAATCGGAAGCCCGTACCCGAAACTCTCCCGCCCCACGATCGCTTTCAGCCCAGCCACGATGTCGAACGCGTCCGACGGATCGTCCTCACTCGTATAGGCGATCCCGAGCCCGCCGCCGAGGTCCAACTCCGGCAGCTTGATCCCGTGCTCATCCCGAATGGACGCAAGCAGCCCGACCGCACGGTGCGCCGCCACCTCGAACCCGGACGTGTCGAAGATCTGCGACCCGATGTGCGAGTGGATCCCCACCAGATCCAGCGAGTCGTGCTTGAGCACCCGCCGTACCGCCTCGGCCGCCAATCCCCCGCTCAGCGAGAATCCGAACTTCTGATCTTCATGCGCCGTCGCGATGAACTCATGGGTGTGCGCCTCGACGCCGACCGTGACGCGCGCCATCACCCGCGGCCGCTGCCCACGCTGCGCCGCGAGCTGCGCGAGCCGCTCGATCTCGTCGAACGAATCGAGCACGATCCGTCCGACCCCCGCGTCCAGCGCCCGAACCAGCTCGGCGTTCGACTTGTTGTTCCCATGAAAGGTCAGCCGATGCGCCGGGAAGTCGACGGCCAGGGCGAGCCCCAGCTCACCACCCGAACACACATCGAGCCCAAGCCCCTCTTCCGCGGCCCACCGAGCGACCGCCCTGCACAGAAACGCTTTGCCGGCATAGTGCACCGGCGGTTCCGCCTGGTCGTAGTCACCAAACGCCGCCAGCCAGGCACGTGCCCGCATCCGCCAATCGGCCTCATCAATCAGATAAGCAGGCGTCCCATGCTCAGCCGCCAGCTCGCGAACCGACACGCCCCCGACGCTGATCGCCCCGTCGTCGCCGCGCCGCACCGTCGACGGCCAGACCTTCGCCTCAAGCAAGTTCAAATCAGCGGGCGGCGCAGGCACCGCGCCACCAGGCAGCACGTCAGCGTGTCGCGGTCCGGCCGGGTGCGCTGCGCGGCTCATCTGGCTCTCTTCTCACTCACTAGGTCACAAGTCACAGGCCACTAACTCACGTAACTCACGATCACCA
>NZ_DASYZI010000163.1:0-14489 GCF_035946395.1 Actinocrinis sp. | reverse complement strand
GGATTGCTGCCGGACGGCTGGTCTAGAAGGCGCCGGTGCCGTTGGGGGTACCGAGGCCCGTGGGACCGTCCCAGCCGGGGCCGGCGTTGCACCACTGGCTGGTCGGGCAGGTGCCGTTGCTGCCGCTCGTCACATCGGTCAGCGCAGACGTGTGGCTGTATGGGTAGTTGTTGTCGATGCTGGCCGTGTTGCCGGCGAGGGCGTATACGGAAGCGATGATGGGTGAAGCGACACTGGTGCCACCGAACACGAGCCAGCCGCTGAGGCCTCCGCTGGAGGTGGAGTCGTAGACCGCTACGCCGGTGTTGGGGTCGGCCACGGCTGATACGTCGGCCACGGCGCGATTCGAACAGCCGGTGTTCGCGGTGGCTTGGCCGGTCAGCGCGGGGTTGAACGAGGAGCAGCCGGATCCCGCACCGCTCCAGGCGCTCTGCGTCCAGCCGGTGCCGGAGTTGGTCAGAGTGGTGCCGCCGACGGCGGTGACGTAGTGCGAGGACGCCGGGAACTCCACGCCGTATCCGCCGTCACCGGAGCTGGCGGTCACCGCGATGCCGGGGTGGTTGTAGTACGGCGCGTTGCTGTCGGAGGTGTCCGAGCCGCCGTAGCTGTTGCTGATCGAGGCCGGCCTGAGGCTGGCCGCCTGGTTGACCGCCGCACCGAGGTTGGCGAAGGAGTTGGTGCTCGCCTCGACCAGCACGATGTGGCAGTTGGGGCAGATGGCGGAGGCCATGTCCAGGTCCAGGGAGATCTCCTGTGCCCAGCCGGTGTTGACCCTGGGATACTTGGTGCCGCCGTTCTGGTTGATCTTCTTGAAGCAGCCATTGGCGGTGGTGCAGGCCGAGAGGCCGAACTGGGAGCGGTAGACCCCGAGGTCCGCTTCCGCGGTCGGGTCGTCGAAGGCGTCGACGATCGCGACCGTCTGGCCGGAGCCCGCGGTCGAGGACGGCAGGTTGTAGGCGCTTTGCAGATCTGACGGCCCATAGCCGGACGGATTGGCGTTGGGTGCGATCTTCGCGGTGTGCACGTCGGTGCGCACCCAGGCGTTGCAGGCGGCGTGAGCGGCCGTGGGCGCGGCGCATGCACGCACGGCGGCGTGGGTGGAGGCCTGCGCGGTAGGCGCGGCCATGGCTGGAGCGTTGCTGTAGGCCAGGACGGGCAGCGCGGCGGTGGCCGCTACCGTCAGCAGGCGTATCCGAGCGCGGTGGCGCATGGATGCTCCTCAAGGGTGAAAACGTGCGCTGATACGTGGGTGAGCAGCGCTGTGCCGCAGGGCGTGACGCATAACCCTGCGACACTTGCGAGCGCGACGCGCGGCCCGTCGCCCGATCCGGCACTCAGGACTCTGCGTCGCTGGAACAGGGGCCTGCCGCCCCTTTTCCGTTACATCGGACGGTCTAACTGCTTTATTCCTTATGCCCTGTCGTCACGTGCGAACACGCCCCGAGCACAGCACCCTGAATTGCCAGTACGGACCAATACGCGTGGTGCCCAGCCGGATGCGGACGGACGTACCCCTGTCAGCCCTCTGTGGTGACCGGCTCTGCCGGATCAGGGGGTGGCGCCGGAAGACGGTTGTCGGCGGGCAGTGCGCCGTTCAGGGCGTGTCACGTTCCCAGATCCATCGTGACGGGTCATCAGGGTCGGGGCGGTACCACGATCGCCCGCCAGGTCCGTAGGCGCCGTGCGGGGTGGTCAGGGCGATGCCGTCGGCACGCCGGCGCGGAGTCCAGCCGATCAGGGTGATGTGACGTCCGTCGAGTGGTCCGCCGTGCAACTCGACGACGTCGGGCGGTGGCAGGTCGTCGGCAGGCATGCCGTGATCCCCTCGCGGTGTCGCCGCTAGGACGAGGTAATCGGAGTCAGAACGACGAGTGCGGAGGCCCGATACCCGCGCTGCGTTTTGATCCACGCGTGGAGTCCGTCCGTCGGCTCGCGCCCGGATCATGAGACCGTAGGCGAGTCCTCGGACACGTGCGGGCATGGTCCGCGCCGGGTCGGCGAAATCGGCGGAAGTGTGTTCCGCGTCGAGCAGAGGCGACCGGGGCAGGGAAAGTCAGATCACGAATGCGCGGGACAGATCGCGCTGCAAACCCGGGCGAAATCGATGTGTCGGCGACTCGTCAACAGTGCACCGATGCCCATGCCCTCATATGTAGCAGGAGGGCGCTGAATGTCAACGAAGCTGCCAGGCGATCATGATCAGTGTGGCGAGAAGACAGTGCCCCTGATGCACCGGGTCAGGCGCTCGGGCAGGTGTGCGCTCCTGGCCGGACGGTCAACGAGGCGTCACCCGAGTTCGATCTGTTTGTCAGAACCAGTCGCCGGCCCGGCCATCGCGGCGCGGGAACCTCGCCATGGCGACTTGGGTGTGGGGGCCTCCCGGCGCGTGGTGCGGTGGGAGGCCCCCACGGTTGGCCCGTCAGGTCAGCTGAGGTCGGTGGTGGGGTGGACCGGGAGGATGAGCGGTGGTCTCGGCGGCTGGGTGAAGTCGAAGTCCGCCGTCAGGTCGCCGGCTTGCGCGAGGCTTTCGCGTACGTCGGGCCTTGAGTCGGGGCGGCCGTCGGTCGTCGGGTTGAGACGCTGGCCGCCGAGGAAGACGTCCTCGATGAACCGGTTGACGGCGTCCGCGGAGGATGCCGTCTGGTGGTCGATGGCGCCGGCCTTGGCATAGGGGCTGATGACGATGCCGGGCACGCGCAGGCCGAAGCCGTTGGCGTCCACGTTCGGCGGGGTGACGTGGTCGTAGAAGCCGCCCCAGTCGTCCCAGTACAGGAAGATGGCGGTCGAGTTCCAGTCCGGCCCGCTCTCCGCCGCGTTGATCAGGCTGGTCACGTACGTCTGGCCGGCGCTGACCAGGGCGGTGGGGTGTTCGCTGACCTCGTTGGACGGGTCGATCCAGCTGACCGAGGGCAGGGTGCCGTTCTTGGCGTCGGTGTAGTAGTTCTCCACCGAGGTGATGTTGCCGGTCTGGCCGTCGTCCTTGACGGTCTCGAAGCTGGGCAGCGGGTTCCAGATGCTCGGCGTCGTCGAGTCCTGCGAGCCTGCGACGCAACTGATCGAGGAGTCGTCCACGCAGTCCGGCTCGGTGCCGTCCATGACGAAGTACCGCCAGCTCACGCTGTTCTTGTGCAGCAGGTACGTCAGGTCGGTCCACGGGTACTGGGTGTTCTGCGCCGGGGACTTGGTGCTGGTGCACGACTCGGGATCCGTCGTGGACGTGCAGGAGGCCGACCAGTCGGAGACGACGTAGAGGTGGTCCGGCAGGCTCCAGGAGGCGTTGGGCTCGAAGAGGTGGTCCTGCAGGACGTAGGTCTGCGCGTACTTCCAGTAGTTGGGGATCTCCCGCTGGTCCTTGTAGCCGACCACCGAGTGCGGAGTGGTGCTGCCGGCCTTCTCCGCCTGGCCGATGAACCCGTCCATCGCGCCGCCGTCGATGTCGGCGGTGGCGTTCGCGGCCCCGTGCGGGCCGCCCTGGACGGAGTCCTTGGTGCTGTGGAACGGCGCGACCTGCGTGCCGGTGGCCGGATCGGGGACGGTGGCTCCCGCCGGGATGTCGTCCGCCCCCGGGAAGGTGCCGAAGTACTGGTCGAACGACCGGTTCTCCTGGGTGATCACGATGATGTGCTTGATCAGCCCGAGGCCGCCTGCGCTCGTCGCCGCCGTGGCCGGGGTGGTGCCGCCGAGTCCGGCGGCGAGCCCGGACGCGATCAGCGCCGTGCTCGCGAGGAGCGCCGGCCGACGGCCGGGTAACGCTGGTTTCAGTGTTCTCATACTTGGGCCCTTCGTCTGGTGGAGCGGGATCGGGTTATCCAGATGGACTGTGTGTGGCGGTTTGCTGCTGGGTGCCGGACGCCGGGCGGTCAGGCCAGCCACGCGGACGTCAGATCGACCGAGTTCGCACCGCTCGCGGTCACGCCGTTGACGGTCTTGCGGGCGACCACGGTGCTGCCGACCCAGTAGGCGATGACGGCCGGCGTCTCCTGCTGCTGGAGCGCGGCGAGGCGCCGCGCGGTGTCGGCGCGGGACTGCTCGTCGATCGTCGAGTCGTATTGGAGGGCGAGCGCGTCGAAGTCGGGGTTGCTCCAGTGCGCCGAGTTCCCGGCGGCGCCGGTGACGAAGGAGGCGCTGTAGTACTGCTGCGCGGTGGCGCGCCCCGACCAGCCTGCGATGCCCATCGGAACCGTGAGCCAGGGAGCGTTCGGCCCGGCGGCGCGGAACGCCGAGTCGCTCTCGGTCTGTAGCCGCACCGTCACGCCGATCTCCCGCAGCGCGGACTGCGCCAATCGTGCGTAGCTCGGGGCCCAGCCCGACTGCTGCGTGGTGAGCGTGACCGTGAACCCGTTCGGCAGCCCGGCGTCCGCCAGCAGCGCCCGCGCCCTGGCGGGATCGTAAGAGCGCTGCGGCAGCGTGGGGGAATGCGGCAGACCGGGCGCGAAGACGTGGTCGCCGCCCGGCCGCGCGCGCCCGTCGAACAGTTCCTTGATGATCTGGTCGCGTTGCAGCGCGTACGCGATCGCCTGGCGTACCCGGCGATCGTCGAAGGGCTTCTGGTCGGTGCGGAAGAACAGCTGGTCGTAGTAGGTCGAAGCGACCGAGAGAAACCTGACATCGGATTCGGAGTAGACGGGTGAGCCTACGGCGGGCGTCGCGCACACCAGGTCGGCCGCACCGCCCTCGACGGCGACCATCGTGCCGGAGACCGCCGCGTTGAAATTGATCTCGACCCGGTCGAGGTAAGGCAGGCCGGTCTGCCAGTACCTGGGGTTGCGCACGAGTGAGGCCGCGGCGCCGTCCTTGTACGAGGTGAGCAGGAACGGTCCGGTGCCCACCGGCTTCGTCACGAAGTCCCCGGCGTAATTGCGGGGCAGGATGACCGCGTTGGGTGTGGTCGAGGCGACCGCGTACGGGAAGTCGACGAACGGGCGTGCCAGGTGGAACGTCACCTCGTATGTGCCGCTCTTCACGGCGCCGCCGGCCGGCAGGACGCTCTTGAGACCCCCCGGATCGCCGGTGCGCGACGCCGCGCCGAGCACGCGCTCGATGCTGGCGACGACGTCGTCGGCGGTCAGCGCGGTGCCGTCGGAGAACTTCACCCCTTGACGGATCTGGAACGTCCACCGCGAGGCGTCCGCGTTCGGCCGCCAGCTCGTGGCTAGCACCGGCCTCAATGTGTAGTCCTGATTCACCCAGATCAGGTACTGCGCGATCCGTTGGACGATGCTGATCGAGCCCGCGTCGTCCATGGTGACCGGATCGATCGCCGAGGTCGGTGTCACGGCGGCGACCCAGAGCGTGCCACCGCGGCGTGGTTTCTGCGCTGCGGCCGGTGTCGCGTGGGGATCGTCGCCGCACGCTTCCAACAACAGGCCGACGACTGGAACACCGAGGCCGAGGGCCCCGGCCCGTCTGATCAGATCCCGGCGGGTCATCCGCCGTGCCCTCACCTCCTCCACCAAGTGGCGGCCATAATCCTCGGACGGGAATCGGTCTCTCATGCGAACCTCTCGGCGCTCGACGTGGACAGGACGGACAAGGCAGACAGGACCGGGCGGCCCGCGCCGGACACGCAGCACCGCAAAGGGCCGCCGGTCCGGCGGCAGATGACAGGTGGTGACGCCAGCGGGCCGCGGCATGGCACGGCAGCCAAAGGCAGAATGCTTAGATCAACGGCGGTACGGCGGTGGAAGTCCTCGCCGTCTCCCGGTCACACGGAACCGAGTCATCAGGGCAGCCGTCAGCAGCCCCGGTGATCGCGCCGGAGGCGTGGAAAGAATCAGATCACGAATGCGCTGGACAGATAGCGCTGCAAACCCGGGCGAAGTCGACGTGCCGCCGAATCGTCAGCAGTGCGCCTATGCCCATGACTCCATGTGTAACCGAGAACCCTTATTCAGTCAACAAAATCCAGAGACGGACTCGCCATCGTGCGAAGTCGCCGCGCAGGCCGCCCGCACACGCCGGGAACCTGTCAAATCAGTGACGTGTCAGATTCCTGCGCCTGCGAAACGCCGATGGTCACGTGCCGTATGCGTCTGATCGCGCCGTCGCAGGATATGACATCCCCATCAAGCGGCAGTGGCTATTACGGGATCTTCCTCACTAGTCTGGGGCCATGCGTCTTGGACTCTTCATACCGCAAGGTTGGCGGCTCGATCTGACCGGGATCGACCCTTCCGACCAGTGGACCGCGATGCTCGACGTCGCCCGCGCCGCCGATAACGGCCCATTTGAATCAATATGGGTATATGATCACTTTCATACTGTCCCGGCTCCGACCGACCAGGCCACGCATGAGGCGTGGTCGTTGATGGCTGCGTTCGCTGCTTCGACGTCGCGGGTGCGGTTGGGTCAGATGTGCACGTGTATGGGTTACCGCAACCCGGCGTATCTTGCGAAGGTCGCGGCGACGGTGGACCTGATTTCCGGTGGTCGTGCGGAGATGGGTATCGGCGGCGGCTGGTATGAGCACGAGTGGCGTGCGTACGGTTACGGCTTTCCGACGGCTGGTGAGCGGTTGGGCATGCTGGACGAGGGTGTCCAGATCATGCGGCAGCTGTGGACCACGGGTACCGCGACGCTGGACGGCAAGCACTATCAGGTCGACGGTGCGATTTCGCGTCCGCTTCCGTTGCAGGAGGGCGGGATCCCGCTGTGGATCGCCGGTGCGGGGGAGCGTAAGACGCTGCGCACGGCTGCGAAGTACGCGCAGTACACCAACTTCAGTGCCGACCCGGAGACCTGGCGGCACAAGTCCGAGGTGTTGGCTCAGCACTGCCGGGAGGTGGGCACCGACTTCGATGCGATCGTGCGCTCGGCGAACTTCAACGTGGTGATCGGCGAGACCGAGAAGGACGTGCAGGACAAGCTGGCCTGGGTCCGCTCGCACTATGCGCCGTATGTGTCGGCGGAGCAGGTGGAGGCGGAGTACCGCGGCTTCGCCAACAGCAAGCTGACCGGCACACCCGAGCAGGTCGTGCAGGCTCTGCACGAGGCACACGCCCAGGGCGTGGGTTATGTGATCCTCTACTTCCCTGAGGTTGCGTACGACCGCTCCGGCCTGGAGTTGTTCATCAAGCAGGTCGTGCCCGAACTGGCCGCCTGAGTCTGCGCCCGAGCGGAAGCCTGCCGCGATTCGGTGATCCGGTCGCTGCCCAACGCGTAATCCGTCCAACTGCGCAATCCGTTCGACGGTGCAATCCAGTGGACAGCGCAATCCAGTGGACAGCGGCGATGGCGCTAACGAGGATCGACGCTATGCCGACGACCTCGCAGCCATCGCCGTCCACGTCCGGTTCCATCGCCGCTTCCACTTCTGGGCCCGCTTCCACCTCCGCGGCCGCTTCCGCTTCCGCTTCTGGGTCGGCTTCCCTCTCGGCGCCGGCGTTCACCGACGTGCTCGAAGCGCGTCGTCTGCTTGCCGCGCATCTGACGCCGACCCCGGCCTGGACCTATCCGGTGCTCAACCAGGCCGTGGGTGCGACCGTTTGGATCAAGCACGAGAACGCGCAGCCGGTTGGTGCGTTCAAGGTGCGCGGGGGGCTGAACCTGCTCGCCTCGCTCTCACCCGCGCAGCGGGCTGTCGGCGTGGTGGCGGCGTCTACTGGGAACCACGCGCAGTCGGTCGCGTACGCCGCCCGCTCGTTCGGGGCGCCGTGCACGATCGTCATGCCGGAGAACGCCAATCCGGTCAAGGCCGCGGCCGTGCGCGCCCTCGGCGCGGAGCTCGTGCTGCGGGGAGCGGCGTTCGACGAATGCCGCTCGATCGCCGCGCAGATCGGCGCCTCGACCGGTGCGTACTACGTCGACTCCGGCAACGAGCCCAAGCTGATCGCCGGAGTCGCCACCGCGGCGCTGGAACTGTTCGAGGTCGCGCCTCGGCTCGACGCGTTGTTCGTGCCGATCGGCTCGGGCACGGGTGCGTCCGGGGCGTGTATCAGCGCACGCGCGGTGGCGCCGCAATGTCAGGTGATCGGTGTGCAGTCGGCGCAGGCACCGGCCGCCTACGAGTCGTGGCGCTCCGGAACGGCGGTTGACCGGCCGAACAAGACCACGATCGAGGGCCTGTCGACCGGGCAGAGTTTCTCCCTGCCGCAGGCGATCATGCGTGAGCTGCTGCACGACTTCCTGCTGGTCGACGACAGCTCGATCCACTCCGCGCAGCGCCTTCTCATCGGCGCCGCGCACACGATGGCCGAGGGCGCCGGGGCCGCCGCGCTGGCCGGAGTGCTGGCCCGGCGCTCGCAGTACGCGGGGAAGAACGTTGGCGTCATCTGTAGCGGCGGCAATGTGAGCGAGGCGGAACTCGGGCTCGTGCTGACGGCCGTGCTGCCCGGGTGAGGGGTGCGGGGTCGGGCTCCTGACTTGAGGGATGGCGAGACTGTGTTCGGGGCGCGCCCGTGGAAGTTTCCGTCCGAACGGCCGAACATTTCGAACAATCTCACCTGCCCCTTGACGCACTTTCCGAGGCAGATCTAACGTCACGGCGTTGCAGTGAGCCCACTGCGAACTCGAAATGTTTCGACAGTTCACCGGCCGTGGCCTGCCAACCAGCCTGTCAGCACGGCCGTCCGCGCCAGCGCGCGGGCGGTGCCCGGCCCGGGGACGGAAGGTGACTAGGCACTATGGATATCGACACCGGCGCCGGTATCGGAGCGACTCGGCGCCGACCCGGGCCCTCCGGACACTCCCGGACCTCCCCACGCAGGCGGCTGCGCGCGGTCCTCGCGGTCGGCGCCGTGGCCACCGCGGCGACCACCGCGGGCGCCCTGGTCATGGCCGGGCCGGCCTCGGCCGCCTCGACGCTGCGCTCGGCCGCCGAGGCCAGCGGCCACTACTTCGGCACCGCGCTGACGCAGAGCAACCTGAGCAACTCCACGCTGACCGGTGTCGCCAGCGCCCAGTTCGACATGGTGACCCCGGGCAACGAGATGAAGTGGGACACCACCGAGCCGTCGAACGGCTCGTACAACTTCGGCCCCGGCGACCAGATCGTGGCGTGGGCGAAGGCGAACAACGACCGGGTGCGCGGGCACAACCTGGTGTGGCACAGCCAGCTGCCCTCCTGGGTCAGCAGCCTGCCGCTGAACCAGGTGCAGGCCGCGATGGAGGCGCACATCACCACCGAGGCCACGCACTACAAGGGCCAGGTGTACTCCTGGGACGTGGTGAACGAGCCGTTCAACGACGACGGCACGCCGCGTCAGGACGTCTTCTACAACGCGTTCGGCGGCGTCGGCTACATCGCGGACGCGATCAAGACCGCGCACGCGGCCGACCCGAACGCCAAGCTCTACATCAACGACTACAACATCGAGGGCTCCGGCGCGAAGAGCAACGCGATGTACTCGCTGGCGCAGTCGCTGCTGTCCGCGGGCGTGCCGCTGAACGGCATCGGGTTCGAGAGCCACTTCATCCTCGGCCAGATCCCCAGCGACATGCAGTCGAACATGCAGCGCTTCGCCAGCCTCGGCCTGGACGTCGCGGTCACCGAGCTCGACGACCGTATCCAGCTGCCCGCCTCCACCGCGAACCTCCAGCAGCAGGCCACCGACTTCAGCAACGTGGTCAAGGACTGCCTGGGCGTCTCGCGCTGCGTCGGCGTGACGCAGTGGGGCGTCGGCGACGCCGACTCCTGGATCCCCGGCTTCTTCTCCGGGTACGGCGCGGCGACCATGTTCGACAACAACTACCAGCCCAAGCCGTCGTTCAACGCCGCGCTCGCCGCACTTGGCGGCGGTGCCACGACGCCGCCGAGCAGCAACCCGCCGTCGACCACGCCGCCGTCCTCGGCCCCGCCGAGCACCACGCCGCCGAGCACGACGCCTCCGGGCGGCTGCCACGTGGCCGACGTGATCAACGCCTGGAACACCGGCCTGACCTCGAACCTCACCATCACCAACAACGGCTCCACCGCGATCAACGGCTGGAAGCTGGCGTTCACCCTGCCCTCCGGGCAAAGCATCACCTCCGTCTGGAACGCGACCGTCACCCCGTCCAGCGGAGTGGTGACCGCCACCAACCTCAGCTACAACGCCACCATCACAGCCAACGGCGGCACCACCACCCTCGGCTTCAACGCCAACCAGACCGGCAACGCGGGCGCGCCCACCAGCTTCACGCTCAACGGCACCGCCTGCTCCGTCAGCTAATACCGGCACACCCTGCGTGACCGAGTCCGCGCGTGTTCGAATGCGTTGACTCACCGCTGCTCCCTCGCCTACTTTTTGACCAGAAGGGGCGTGGGAGCAGCGGCATATGCAGGGGAAACCGGAGACTGGCACGAGTTCGGCCACCACGATCGAATCCGTGCTGCGTGCCGCCCGCTCCCGCCTCGACCGGCTGACGCCGGGTCAGGCCGCGCGCGAACAGGCCGAGGGCGCGCTGATCGTGGACATCCGGTCCGAGCCGACCCGCCGCGCCGAGGGGGAGATCCCCGGCTCGCTCATCCTGGAGCGCAACGTCCTGGAGTGGCGGCTCGACCCGGCCAGCAGCTGGCGTATCGCCGAGGCCGTCGACCACTCGCTGCGCGCGATCCTGGTCTGCCCGGAGGGGTACGTCTCCAGCCTGGCGGCCGCCGGGCTCAAGGACATCGGACTGCACCAAGCCACCGACGTCATCGGCGGTTTCGAGGCCTGGCGCGCCGAGGGCCGCCCCATCGTGCGCAGCGTGACGATGGCCGGCTCGTACGTCGCCGCGGCACCCGCCATGATCATCCTCGACGCCGTCCGCCAGCAGATGCTCGTGGACGGCGCGCCAGTGCCGTTAACCCGCCTCGAATACCGGCTGCTCGACGAACTGCTGCGGGCCAACGGCCGCGTGGTCACCCGCGAGGAGCTGCGTTCGAGCATCGGCGACTGGCCGGGCAGCCGCAGCCGTTCGGTCGACCTGCACATCCACCGGATACGCCGAAAGCTCGGCCCGCGCGCGGCGGCGCTGTTGGCCACCGAGTGGGGCGTCGGCTTCAGGCTGCGCGCGGCGGCCAGCCCGGAGGGATCGACGGGTCTGGTGGGTCCGGCGACTGTGGGCGGGCTGGTCGGTCCCCCGCCGCTGCCGACCGGGAGTACGACGCCGGCTCCGACTGCGCAGCGGACGCGCGGCCACCATGCGGTGTCCGGGCCGATCGGATCAACGGGATCAGTGCTCGGCGACGAGCACGACGTCGAGGGTGCGCGGTCCGTGCACGCCCTCGACCCGGTCGAGTTCGATGTCGCTGGTGGCGGAGGGGCCTGAGATCCAGTTCTGCGGCCGGGCGGGGTCGAGGCGCGGCAGCGCGAGCGGCACCGAGGCGACGATCTGCTCGGGTGCGTCGACGACGCAGATGTGATGGTCGGGCACCAGGGTCAGGGCGCGGCGGCCCTGGCCGGGCCCGGCGTCGAGCACGATCGTGCCGGTCTCGGCGATGGCCAGCGCGCAGCCGGTGACCACCGAGTCGACCGCGTCCAGCGTGGCCGCGCTCAGCTGCGGTGAATCGGTGATTTGACGTATGCCGGTCGCCTGAGTCAGCCATTCGGGCGTAAGGTCCGTCGGCACGGCGACGCTGGTGCTGCCGTGGGCCGTCAGCAGTCTTGCGATGGTGGCGGGCAGTTCGGCCTGGGTGCAGCGGTACACGTGCGCGCGGTAGTCGGTCAGATTGTCGGCCAGCAGCTCGACCAGTGCGATGGGATTCTCTGACGCGTGCGCGACGCGGTAGTCGCGGGGGACTGGCACGTCGTCAGGGGCCTCATCGGCGGGTACGTCGCGTAGCGCTGCGCGGATCCGTGCCAGGATCACGTCACGCGCGTTCACGGCAGCGTCGCTCAC
Organism: Actinocrinis sp.; assembly: GCF_035946395.1. Classification (NCBI taxonomy): domain Bacteria; kingdom Bacillati; phylum Actinomycetota; class Actinomycetes; order Catenulisporales; family Actinospicaceae; genus Actinocrinis; species Actinocrinis sp. The sequence continues at coordinate 2,690 of NZ_DASYZI010000163.1, read as the reverse complement.
GACTGATTCCCCTTACCGCTGTGGTTCTGCGTCCACCAGTCGCGAAAGGTCTGTGCGGGGATTTCGGGCAGTTCACGGCTGTCCGTCCACGCTCGCCCGGCGCCCGGCAGCCGCTTCGGCACGATGCGGCGAGCCCGCGTAGCCACGCGTTCGGCGGCGGCGAAGCGCCTGGGGTTCGCCATCATCCAGCGTGCCGCGCGCATCGCCGCGCGCTCCGCGCGGTGGCCGGTGCCGTGTTCGGCGACCCGGGTGCGCAGATGGACCAGCACCTGCGGGATGTCGATGGCCACCGGGCACACTTGGTAGCAGGCCCCGCACAGACTCGACGCGTACGGCAGCGATGCGTCGACCGCGCTGCCGACCCCGCGCAGCTGCGGGGTCAGGATCGCCCCGATCGGACCCGGATACGCCGAACCGTAGGCGTGCCCCCCGGCCCGCTCGTAGACCGGGCACACGTTCAGGCACGCGGAGCAGCGGATACAGCGCAACGCTTGCCGCCCTACGGTGTCGGCGAGTGTGGCCGTGCGTCCGTTGTCCAGCAGCACCAGGTGGAACGCGCGTGGCCCGTCTCCGTCTGTCACCCCTGTCCACAGCGTCGTGTACGGGTTCATCCGCTCCGCTGTCGAGGAGCGCGGCAGCAGTTGGAAGAAGACCTCCATGTCCCGCCACGTGGGCACGACCTTCTCGATCCCCACGACTGCGATAAGCGTCTCCGGCAGCGTCAGGCACATCCGTCCGTTGCCCTCCGACTCGAACACCGCCAGCGTCCCGGTCTCGGCGACGATGAAGTTCGCCCCGCACACGCCGACCTTCGCCCGCAGGAACTTCTCGCGCAGGTGCAGGCGCGCGGCCTCGGCGAGGTTCGCCGGCTCGTCGGTCAGGCCCTGCGGCGCGGGGCGCCCCCAGCGGCCCATCTCCCGCTCGAAGATCTCCCGGATCTCCCCGCGGTTGCGGTGGATCGCGGGCACCAGGATGTGCGAGGGCCGATCGCCCCCGAGCTGCACGATCAGCTCCGCCAGGTCCGTCTCGTACGCCCGGATGCCTTCGTCCCCAAGGGCCTCGTTCAGGCCGATCTCCTGCGTGGCCATGGACTTGACCTTGACCACCTCGCGCTGCCCGGCCGCGTGCACCAGGTCGGCGACGATCCGGTTCGCCTCCGCCGCGTCGCGCGCCCAGTGCACTACGCCGCCCGCCGCGGTGACGTTCGCCTCCACCTGCAACAGGTAGGTGTCCAGGTGCCGCAGTGTCCGCTCTTTGATCGCCGCGCCGGCGGCCCGCAGCGCCGCCCAGTCGTCCAGCTCCGCCACCGCACGCGCCCGCTTGTCCCGGATCGTGTGCGTCGCACGCGTGAGGTTCGCCCGCAGCCGGGCATCCTTCGTCGACACGCTCGCGGCCTGCGGGAACGCCGGCATGCCCAGATACGTCCCGCTCATCCTGCCTCCGTGCCGCCAGTCATCCGATGAATCAGTGACTCAGTATCGCCGGTGTCGCCGGTCGTTACCAGTCGGCCAGGCCGGTCATGCGGAGGGTGAGGTTCAGGCGGCCGGAGGCGAGACCGGTGATCGGGTCACCGGTGCCGGGGAAGACCCTCGGCACGCCGTGATAGGCGAACCGCGAGGGACCGCCGAAGACGAACAGGTCGCCGGATTCGAGCTCGACGTCGGTGTACGGCTTGTTACGGCTCTCGGTGTTGCCGAAGCGGAAGACGCACGTGTCGCCGATGCTCAGCGACACCACCGGAGCGTCGCAACGCTCGTCCTTGTCCTGGTGCATGCCCATGCGGGCCTGGCCCTCGTAGAAGTTGATCAGCGCGGTGTCCGGGTCGTACGCCGAGGCCGCTTGAGGGTCCTGGTAGGCGTCGATCAGGGCCTGGCGACCCAGGTCGGCGAGCCAGTCCGGGAAGGGCGCGACGCGTTGATCGTTCACGTCGTGCGCGATACGCGAATAGCGGTACGGCTGCCAGTGCCACCCGATGCACACGGTCTGCACCGACATCACCCCGCCGCCAGGCAGCCTGGTGTGCCTGATCGGCACCGGACTGCTCGCCCAGCTCCGGCAGGCCGCCACCAGCTCACGCTGTCGCTGCGCGCCGAGCCAGCCGGGCACGTGAACCGCGCCCGGCGCGATCTCGGTTCGCGGCCGGGGGATCAGGGCTCCCATACGCTCGCGCTGTTCCACAGGTGGTGCATCGCGTAGGAGCGCCAGGGCCGCCATCCGGCGGAGTCGGCGGCGGTCGCGCCCAGGCGCAGCTCCGCGGCGCTGATCGCCGCGTCACCGCCGAGCAGCACGTCGGGGTCGCCGAGCGCGCGCATGCGGATGTATCCGGCGGTCCACGGTCCGATCCCGCGCAGCGCCAACAGGTTCCGCTCGGCCTCGTCGCGGTCCACCCCGGGGTCGAGTCTGACGGTGCCGTCGGCGAGCGCTGCGCTGAGCGAGCGCAGTGCAGCGCGACGTGACTCGGGCATCCCGAGTGTGCCCAGCGAGCTGTCAGCGAGATCCGCTGCCTGCGGGAACAGGTGCGTCAGGCCGCCGCTCGGTGTGGGCAGCGGTTGCCCGTACGCCGCGACCAGTGCGGTACCGAGTCCGCGACCCGCCGCGACCGTGACCTGCTGGCCGAGCACCGCGCGTACCGCAAGTTCCTCCGGATCGGCGGCGCCCGGCGCGCGCAGCCCTGGCCGCTTCTGCACCAA
>NZ_DASYZI010000162.1:0-3344 GCF_035946395.1 Actinocrinis sp. | reverse complement strand
GCCTTTTCGGGCCAGCTGATCGTCGTGAACTGCACCGTGCCGGTGCCTTCCAGTTCGAGCAGCGGCATTGGCTTGTCCAGCGGCCTGCCGTCGAGGCTGTTGATGGAGATCGGCCCGCTGGCGCCCTTGACCTCGTTGTCGCCGTGCAGGCCGGCGAGATTCTGCACGACCTGCTGGTGTTCCGGGAGACCTGCCGATTGGCCTTCGGGGACGCGGATCGCGGCTCCGGCGGTGAGCACCGCGTCGTAGGCCATGATCGCCTGGCCGTCCTCCAGCGCGCCCGGCTTGTCCTGGATCCGGCTCCCGAACGCGTTGAGGAAGCCCTGGGCCCCGCTGCCGTCTGTCGTGGCGCACTTGCCGGTCCATTCCTGCGGATAGGCCAGCGCCGTGTACAGGACTTTGATCGGGGCCTTGCCGTCGCCCCCGGACAGCGCGTCCTTGATCTCGGTGGCTTCCGGCGTCCCCGAGGCCAGGGAACTCAGCAGGTTGCTGGTGTCGTCCCCCGAGAGGATCTTCACCGGCACGGTCGTGCAGTACCGGTGGTCCAGAGCCGCGGTGAAGTCGGCGAGCTGGCTGCCCCGCCCGGCGAAGTAGATGACGTCCGGCTTCTGGGCGCAGACCTCCTCGGAGATCTGGGCGAAGCGGTTCGCGACGCCGGCGAGCGCGGCGTTGTAGGTTTCCTCGTCGATCAGAGTGCGGGCCGCCGAGTGCGGATCGCTCGGTTGTTTGACGAATCCGGTCCGGAACTCTTCGCCCAGAGTCTTGACATACTCGTCGCTCGGATTCGTGTCCTGAACGAGAAGCGCCGTCTTGACCGAACCGTCGAGTGAAGCCAGAGCGGCCTTCACCTCGTCGGAGTTGTCCGGAGTGACCTGCACGAACCCGGGGTAGGCCTCGCCGTTGATGCTGGTCGCGGTGATCGTGTCGGCGATCATGGCGATGGCCGCCTGCGACAGGATCTTGACGGCGCCGGCGGTGTTCGCGGTGCTGATGCCGAGCCCGGCGACTGCGTCCAGGTGCTGGTCGGAGTCGGCCAGGCCGACCAGTCGCCGTGCCACGTCGGCGTAGTGCGCGCCACCGCTGCCCGGATTGGCCAGAACCAGCCGGATCAGCGGCAGGTCGCCCTCGATCAGGCTGTGGTTCAGCTGCCACTGCGCGACGTAGGCGCCCTCGATCTCGTGCCGCACGACGTCCGCGTTCGTCGAGTCCGTGCTCGACAAGGTCATGGGTACGTAGTAGGCGACTGTGACGAAGGGCTTGCCCTGCTGCGTCACGGACTTGTTCTCATCGGCGATCAGTTGTTCGACGGTCTTGAGGTTGTCGTCGAACGCGAACGAACCGTCGGTGATGCCGATGCACTCGGACCCGGCCCGGGTGATGTCGTCGGCGAACCCACAGGTGTGGTCGTTGTACAGCAACGTCAACACGGTCACGGCGATGAGCGCCAGCACCACGGCGATCCCGCCTGCGGCCACCAGCGCCCGGCGACGTGCCTTGGCCCTGCCGATCACATCGCCGATGCTGGTGGCGAACGAGCTGTCAGGCACCGTCTACTCCATCCCCTCGAAGCGATCGGCCTCGTCCATGAACATGCTGAAAGCGGTCCGGGAGAACGGCGCGATCGTCCGGTACTCTCCGGCGATCGCACGCAGTAACCGGCCCTTCGGGTCGCCGAGCGGATCGCAGGAGATCCACCGTTCGACGGTGAGCCGTGCCAGGCAGGCCGTGAGCAGCGAGCTCGGGTCGCACCAGGCCGTGAGTTCCTGGACCCACGTGGTCGGCTCCCGATCGCAGGTCAGGCGGTTGGGCGCGGAGACGATCTCCTCGAACTCGGCCAGCCAGGCGGCGGCCGGGACATCTACGGCGGTGAACCGCGTTTGCAGTTTCTCGACGACCTCGGCGACCCGGCCGAGGGCCAGCAGGTGGAACATCTCCCCGACCCGGTCCTTGTTCTTGATGCTGAGCTGCAACAGCTGCTGATGCACCTGCTCCCAGGAATCGGCGGCGGCTGCCGGCCGGTCGGCGAGCATCAGGATCAGAAGCCTGCGGACCAGCGGATGCAGCACGCGCCGGTCCTCGTGCACCGCCCAGCCGTGGGCGGCGTTCAGCTCTGCCAGGAGCTTGCCCGGAACGGTCGCCGACAGCACCAGCATCCGGGAGGCATCGGCCAGGTCCCGGGCGGCCGAACACGTCACCAGCAGTTCGCGGAACTGCTCGTCCGTCTCGCCGAGCAGCCGGTGCAGCAGGACCATCGGAAGCTGCCCGGCCCCGGCCACGCTGGACGGCCAGTCGAACAGGCAGCGCAGGTCCGGCACGTCGCCGGGCCTGCCGTCCACACGCTCGCGGATCACCTTGACCAACAGCCGACTGGCATCGGGGTGCCCGCTGGTCAGCCGGTACACGAACCGCGGCGAACGCGGCGGGGCCGGTGGTGCCTGCTGGACGAACAACTGGCCGATCTCGGTCTCGGTCAGGCCCTGCACCTCGATGGGGTACCACCAGGACTCCGCCGACCGCACCGCCGGCCGGGAGTAGATCTGCTGATGCCAGTCGGCCAGACCGGCTCGCTCGGCGCGCTGCGGCGCCGCGATCGAGGACCGGCGCGGTGATCGGGCGGCCGCGACGATCAGAACGGGCCCGGGCATCTCGGCTCCGGCGATACGAGCCTGGACATAGCGTTCCAGGAACGCCGCACCCGCCTTGTGGTCGGTGTTGTCGAGCAGCACGCACGCGTACAGCGGCCGTTTGTACTTCGACACGCCCGGGGCGAACGCCTCGCCCAAGTCGGCCAGAAAGGCCGCCCACACGATCCCGTCGACAGTAGCCGTCTCCTCCCGATTGCCGCGCGCCAGCCGGTTGAGATCGACCAGGGCGTCGAAGGAGTCGACGGGCAAACCGGAGTGGCCGGCGAACCATTTGACTGCTTCGCCGAGAATCACGCGGCGGCTCAGCGGCCACCGCACCAACCCGTCGATCAGCAGATGTGTACTCCTGGCGGCCACGGCTGCGCCCGGTTGGAACGGCGGCGGAACCATCCTGGCGGTCTCGCCGGCCAACTCGTCGACCAGCACCTTGACCTTGTCGATCTGTCGGAATTCCTTGAGCGACTCTTTGACCTTCGACACCGCGGCGCGACGTTCGGCGCCGTCCAGCGGTGACCCGAGTTCCAGCCGGATGACGCGCTCGGCCACCAGGAAGCGCCGGAAGACGATGCGGCCGTACCCGCGCGACCGGCGGTTGAGCTCGAAGGCCAGGTAGGCGAGCACCTGGCGCGGCGTGACATCCGGGTTGGCCTCGAAATCCAGCCGGGCGTGCGGGATGCCCTTGTCGGCCAGTGCCCGATC
>NZ_DASYZI010000161.1:0-2294 GCF_035946395.1 Actinocrinis sp. | reverse complement strand
AGAACCGTGAGTTGCACTGGGGTTTGTGGGAACAGCTGATCGGCGCCGCTTACGTGTGGACGGCGCTCACGGCGCTGGTCTTGGCCGCGCTCGGATACCTGCCGCGGCTGCTGCCCGCGCTGCCTCGCGAAAGCGCCGATGCCGGGCGTTCGGTTTCGGCGACTCGGCTAGCGCGCATCGCTGATCTGCCGCCGTCCGCCGCCGACGCCCGCTGACGCTCCGAGAATCGCGTCCATCAACTGCGGGAACGCCTCGTCGAGTTCCTCGCGGCGCAGCGAGACGTACCGGTGCGTACCCTGCGCGCGGGTGTGCGTGACCCCTGACTCGCGCAGCACCTTCATATGGTGTGACAGGGTCGATTTGCCGACGGTCAGCCCGGCGAGCTCGCCGACCCGGTTGCAGCACTCCTCGCCCTGCGCGGCCAGCGCGTGCACGATCGCCAGCCGTCCCGGATCCGCCAGCGCGGCGAGCACGGTCGGCAGATCGAGCCGTTCGGCCGCGGGCTCCTCACGAGTGGCCGACGCGCGGCCGGACAGCGGTTCCTCGACAAGCATCCCCCCACTGTAATACGAGTGGATCGGGCTGCTCATCCGACTTATCACCTCACTACCCGGACCACTCCGGTGCGCGGCAAGCGCTGATCAAGCCCCTGACGCGCCGTTCGTGCGGGAATCCGGTGCCGGTGGCTGTTCAGTCCGTGGCCCCGGGGTCTTGGGCTCGGGCGGCTTCGGGGGCCGCATGTCGGCGTCGATCCAGTCGAACAGGACGCGGCGCGCGGCGGGATCGGCGGAGACGAGTTGCACACGCAGTTCCGCGCCCTGCGGCAGGTCGTGACCGTCGAGGCGGCCTATGACGGCGGGCTCCCGCAGCATGACGACACCTGCGTCGGGCTTTCCGTTGTGGTCCCAGTCGACCCGGTCGTTGAGGTCGAGCACGACGCCTTCGAAGACCTCGCCGACCCGGTCGCGCAAAAGCACCGCTTCGACCAGGTCGACGCACGCCCGATCCACCGCCTTGGCCCGCCGGTCGCCGGTCTCCATGAGATGCGGGAGGGTGGGCAGCGCTTCGCAGACCCACTCCGGCACCGGGTCCCCGTCGCACAGCGCGACGCAGATCTCGGTCGCGAAGCGGTCGGCCAGCCGCCGCAGCGGCGCGGTGACGTGCGCGTACTGCGTCGCGAGCGCCGCGTGGACCGGACGGTCCGGCACGGTGCCGTTGAAGACCTCATAGCAGGCGCCGCGCAGCAGCGAGGTCGCCTCGGTGAGGAACGCCGCATGCCGGGGCTTCGCCGGGTCCATCCGGCGGATCAGCGTCGCGTACGACTCGCCGTCAGGCCACCGGATCTTGAGCGCGCGGGCCGCGCGGCGCAGTCGGCCCACTGTCGCATACTCCGGTTCGGGCAGCACGCGCAGCACGCCGACTTGTCCGTAGAGCATCATGTCCGCGGCCGCGAATCCGGCGAGCAGCGAGATCTGTGCGTTCCAGTCCTCGATCGGCAGCGGAGCGCGATACTCCAGACGCCAGCCGTCGGAGTCGGCCACCACCTGCTGCTCAGGCGCGTTGAGGCTGACACCGCCGCGCACCGCCTCGCGATCGCGCAGCAGCCCGCCGACCTCGCGCAGCAGGTTCATCACCTCCGGCGCTGTTCCCTGTTCGAGGGCGCCCTGCATCGCCGGGTAGTCCAGGCGGGTACGGGACCGCACCACCGCGCGGCTAACCTCGACCGCCGTCGTGTCACCGGCCGAGTCCAGGTCGATGCACCACACGATCGCGGGGCGGTCCTGGCCGGGGAGGAGGGACGCGGCGCCCTCGGAGAGCACCGGCGGCAGCAGCGGCACCCGGACGTCCGGCATATAGAAGGTCTCGACGCGGGCACGCGCCTCGATGTCGAGCGGCGAGCCGGGCCGCACGAACGCGGCGACGTCGGCGATCGCGTACCAGACCCGGTAGCCGCCGGCCCGGCGCTCGATCGCCATCGCCTGGTCGAGATCCATCGAGCCCGGTGGATCCAGGGTGACCAGCGGCAGATCGGTGCGGTCGACACGGCGCGGTCCCGCCGGGTGGGCCTCGCGCGCCGCGCGCTCGGCGGCGGCGAGCGCCTCCGGCGGAAACGCCGTGCGCACGGCGAACTCGGCGCGGATGGCCTCGAAGCCGGCGCGCAGGGCAGTGCGCGCTTCGTCAAACCCATCGACGCCGTCGATCACCAGGATTCGGCGGGGCACAGCGCGCAGCGTATCGGCTGTGTCGAACGCACGCACAGACCGCGGCGTGCAGTCGCCACCCAAAGTGATTAC
>NZ_DASYZI010000160.1:0-2493 GCF_035946395.1 Actinocrinis sp. | reverse complement strand
ATCACAGGTACGGGCCCTACATCGGGGCAATGCCGCGCCTGTATAGGCCACTGTTCTTCGGCCTTGAGGTCTTCCCTCTGTGGTTCAGTCCGGACGGGCGCTGCGCGGCCGTATTCGGACACCAAATGTGCGCGCGGGCATCACAAGTACTACGCCAGTGTACCGGCGCGTCGCACCTGGGACGAAACCGGCAGGTCAGGCGCCGCTGAGCCGACGTCCCGGGTAAAAGGGTGTCAGTGCCCAAACGGCACCCCTGAGCCCACCTCCCGAACTCGCGCCCAGAGCCTGCACTCCCGAACTCGCACTCCCGAACCCGCACCGCAGGCGCCCGGCTGAGTACCGGTTGCGTAGCGGCCGAGTATCCGAATAGACGCCCCTCTGGTCGAGTAGACGCCTCTCTGGCCAAGGGTGCCAGTCGGTGGGCCAAGCCCATCGACATCATCACCGCTCACATCGTCACCACTCGCATCATAACCGCTCATATCGTCACTGATTGCTCCTGGAGATGTCAGTCGTCGAGGGTGCCAGCGCCTCTGGCCGAGGTGCCCGCGCCCGCTGAGCGACTGCTGGCCAAAGCACGCCACGGCGCGTGTTTGCTCATCCGGCCGGGCGACGGCAGGCTGAGGTACCCGAAGCTGTCATCGCGCCTCGGGCGCCCCACCCGCCGACGCGATGACACCAGACGGATTGACCGCACTCAACGGCAGTCCGCCGGACGGCAGCCGCTCAGCCGTAACCGCACTCAGTAACAAGCGCACGCAGTAGTAACCAGTAACCGCAGTAACCAGTAACCGCACTGGACAGCAACCGTACTGCACAATGACCGCACCGCACCGCACCGCGTGAGACTCAGACTCCGATACGCGAGCACACCAGACCCGGACGGCGCTTGACCATGGCTCCACCTCCTCGAAAATCTTGATCCTGACCGCTTGAACCGCTCCACCCGCACGACATCGCGACTACACGATCGCGACCGCACGGAAGGCTTTCCGCATGGCGCGCAGCTGGCTCGACATCCCCGCCGACTCGGGGTTCGGCCTGAACAACCTGCCCTACGGCGTCATCACCTATGGCGACAGCCCACCTCAGCCCGCCGTGGCAATCGGCCACTACGCCTTCCCGCTCGGCTTGGCGGCAGAGGCGGGGCTCTTCGACGGCGTTGTCGAGGAGCCGGCGGCTGTACTCACCGCCCCGACGCTCAACCCGCTGATGTCGGCCGGGCCGCGTGTCTGGCACGCCGTGCGCACGCGCATCATCGATCTCTTCGAAAGCCGCGGCCACGCCGCAGCCGTGCAGCCGCTGCTGCTCCCGTTGCCTCGCGCGAAACACCACCTGCCCTTCGCAGTCGCCGACTATGTCGATTTCTTCTCCTCGCGCCATCACGCGGAGAATCTCGGCAGGATCTTCCGCCCGGACAGCGAGCCGTTGCTGCCGAACTGGGTCCACCTGCCCGTGGGCTATCACGGCCGAGCCGGCTCCATCGTCGTCTCGGGTGCGCCCATCACCCGGCCCCACGGGCAGCGCATCCCGCCGACAGACACAGAACCCGTATTCGGACCGACCATCCGCCTCGACGTTGAAGCGGAGGTTGGTTTCATTGTCGGAGTACCGACGCAAATCGGTCAAACAGTGCCTGTGGATAACTTTTCCGACCACGTCTTCGGGGTCGTCCTGGTCAATGACTGGTCCGCCCGCGACATCCAGGCCTGGGAGTACCAGCCGCTCGGACCGTTCCTCGGCAAGTCCTTCGCCACGTCGGTCTCCCCATGGGTCGTGCCGCTCGAAGCGCTGACCGAGGCTCACGTCGCGCCGCCGCTCCAGGACCCGCCGCCGCTGCCGCACCTCGCGGGCGATCACTGGGGCTTCGACCTGCGCCTGCGCATCGAGCTCAACGGCACGACGGTCAGCGAGCCGCCGTTCTCCACGCTCTACTGGACTCCCGCGCAGCAGCTCGCCCACCTCACCAGCAACGGCTCGCCGCTGCGCACCGGAGACCTGTTCGCCTCCGGCACGGTCTCAGGTCCCGAACCCGCACAGCGCGGCTCGCTGATCGAGCTGACCTGGAACGGATCCCAGCCGCTGCAACTCGCCGACAGTTCGACTCGCACGTTCCTCGCCGATGGCGACACCGTGTCGATCAGTGCCGTCGCCCCTGGGCCTGGCGGCACCCGGATCGACTTCGGCTCCGTGGTCGGCACCGTCCAGTCCCGCTGATCCCTGCTGATCCACATTGATCTGGCTGACGTTGCGTCACGGCTGCGCCAGCTGGGCGATAGTCCATGACTGCGGCCTGGATTCGAAGGTACGTATGAGCCTGCTGAGCCTGGTGTGTGGCATGAGCACGCCGGGCTCGCAGCGAAGCGTGTCCGTCACCGCTTGTGTCCGTCTGAGTCAGGCCACGTCGATGTGTGCCGCCGTGCACCGAGAGATTAGAGTTCGGCCACGCGTACGTCGCGACGCCAGTAGGCTTGGGCGCGCGGAGGGGGACCC
>NZ_DASYZI010000159.1:0-3239 GCF_035946395.1 Actinocrinis sp. | reverse complement strand
TAATACTCAGCCGCCGACCTCCCCCGCGTTGGACTACTGTCCCCGGCGGCGACCTGCCTGGTCAGGCACGTGTAGCTATCCCCAGTGATAATTTTATGGATCATTATCACGATCCCGACCACTTTTCCGCAGCCGAACCATGAGGACAGCCGCCGCATTCACGGCCATAGGAAGATTAGCTACAAAAGGCGTGTTGTTGACCAGATACGCTAGTTCGTTCATGTGGGCTGAAATATGATACCGGCAGCCGTCGGGTTCGTGCTGTGTCACATCTGGGATTTGAGCACGTCGACCTCGCAGCCTGGCATGAACGGGTCGAAGCCGTGCTCGATAAGCCAGCGCACTGCCAGCAGGCTGCGCGCCGACCACCATGCCTGGATCACATCGAGGTCGACATCGGTGCCGTAGCCAGCGACCAGGTCGTCAAGGTGTTCCTCGTGTCCGATCGTCAGGCTGGCGAGGTCGAACAGGGCGTCGCCGCGGCCCGCTTCGGACCAGTCGAGCACGCCGGTGACCTCGTCGCCGTCGACGAACACGTGGCCGATCTGCAGGTCGCCGTGCGCAAACACCGGCGGCGACGGCCGCCGCAGTGCGGCCTCGGCAACCTCGCGGTTGCGCGCGACCAGATCGGCGGGAAGCACACCGTTCGCTACGAGCAACGCGCATTCACCGTCCAGGCGCGCTGGCAAGTCCTCGAACCTCGAACTGGGCCAAGGCGGCAGCGGCGCGTCGTGCAGCATCCGCGCGGCTGCACCCGCTGCGGCCCATGCCGCCGACGACGCGCTCGACGGCTCGCCGATGCGGCCCAGCGCCCTCCCCGGCACGGCGGCCAGCGCGAGCACGGGCGGCTTGCGCCACAGGACCCGCGGAGTCGGGATCGGCGCCAGAGCCATCGCCTCGACCTCAACGTCGGTGCGCGTCTGATCAGCGTCGATCTTCAGGAACACCCCGCCCACGCGCACCGTCGCGCGCTCGTGATGCGCGACGACGATCTCGACCTGCTCCACACTAGCCAGTATCGCGGTGGTGGCCACAAACGTCGCCGGGTTTGTTCGAATCGCGCTGGCACAGGGCACGCCACGAACCAAACGACCTAAAGTCGCTCGCGAATCGAAGCAGCAACCGGCCATCGCGACTGCGCGGCGGCTATCTATTAGGGGGATGGAACGGCGAGCGGTCGTCGGCTGCTGTGATTCCTCATGTGCTCGGTGGGCCCGATCAAGGCCGGGCTTGCACGCGGGCAACAACGGCCGAGCCAAAGCGGCTGCCTTAAGGGCGTGGAGGCCGCAGGCGAGTGGTGCGAGCGCAGTCGCGATCTTCTTAGATCCGTGAGCCGCGTCCCGATAGCCGGCGGTGAGCTTGGCCCGCTGGGCGGCCTGAAGCGGGTAGATGTGGCGAGCTTCGTCTTCCGGGCAGTGGGTGCGGGCGGCGGAATGCAGGTCGAGGACGGCATCGGCGACCAGTCGGCCGTGGTCGGCGGCGAGGACCGCCGCGGCACGCGACAGGGCGCTGAACATCACGCACACCGCGTCCAGCGCAGTGGGTGCAAGCAGTTCGTCGAGGGCGCCCGGTCGGCCGGGTCCAGCTTGTGGAGTCCACGCTGGGTCGGAGTACAGCAGGCGGCCCAGTCGGATGACGACGGTGTTGGCTTGCACGGTCGGCGCGCTGCGCGGCCCGCTGTCCGGAACGGTGGCGATGCGCCTCCAAGGATGGCGCAATCTAGCCCACGCGGCGCCAGCCGCGCGCAACCACTCGGCGACTTCGTCCGGGTTCAGGGAGGGGCCCGAGGGCAGGTGCGGGGCCAGTCGGGTGAGCAAGTCGACGGTCAACACGTGCGCGATGCCCAGGCTAGTGGCGCTCGCGCGCAGGTTGCCAGCGGTGTGTAAGGCAATCGCCCGACTCGGTGTAACCCCACCGACCGGGCCAGGACACCCTGAACAGGAGGGCCTCCCATGCCCCATCAAGCGATCGCTCGACGCGCTGTTCTGCTCCGATGTGGAAACCGGCGACACGTCCACCGAGCCGGAAGTGGCCGCCGCTATCCGCCGAGCGCTCAGGAAATACCGTGACTGGAACGGGTGCACGCGGGTAGTCGCGGCCGCATTCGCGAACGCGCCGACGTCGGCTAACGAGCGTGAGCGGTACTGCCGCTGCCTTGTCGCCGAGGCGTTCGCCAACGCCGATCTCCAGATGGCCCCGGAGTATGGCGATGACAGTCTCCTTAAGTTAATCCAGGCTGACGAGTAAGCCCACGAACGGACCGGTCGGCGACCGCCGTCGCTGGCGTCCCGTCCCATCGCGTACCGCAGCTGCATGCTGGAGAGGCGCCAGTTTCAGCGAGACATAGAGGGCTAGCACGGCCCGCTGAAACTGGCGCACTTCGGAAGATATTTCCGGATTGTCCTGGTGAACGTGGCGTGCGAGTGAAGATCTCTCTGGCTTGCGTGGCCGTTCTTCGCAGCAACTACCAAATGACGACGACGATCGCGGCGGCTGTGCGTGTGGCGTCTTCGATGTTCGCCAGACGCAGCGAGACACGCGGGACGAAGCCCGCGTGTGGATCGGTGGCCTCGACGCGTTGGCTAGTACTCAGGTCGAGGCTCGCGCCCTTCGGATTGAGCGGGTTGACGCGAGCTGCGACCCTCTCCAGGTTGGCGCGCAGCAACGCGCATTCCTACTGGAAGTCAGAGATCTGTGGCGGCTCGACATAAAGATCGTCGGCCGCGAGGCGCGGAGTACTGGGCACCGAGCGCCCGGACTCGCTGGAGCCCCATACGTCGTGCCGCCATGACTCGAATCCGGCCGCATCGGTTGAGCGGAGCTGCCGTGCCGACACGCACAGACAGCGGTTCCCACGCCTGGGGCGTGTCACGGTACAGGACGCATACGCCCGAGCACCAAACACTTGGGCACAGCAAAATCCGTCGGATCCAGTACGGCCACACCGCTCTCGGTCGGACACGATACTGGCTTCAGGATTCACGCCGGGCCAAGCAAGCACGCGGTCGGTTGCGGTCGTTCAGCGAGCGTATCGACGGACTCTTCACGGACTTCGACGCCGAAAGGGTCCTACCGATGTTGTCGGTAGGACCCCTGATCTGGTCTTCTCTCGTGGACCTAGGAGGACTTGAACCTCCGACCTCTTCCTTATCAGGGAAGCGCTCTAACCGACTGAGCTATAGGTCCATCACGCTCGCTCGCCTGCTGTTGCTGGTGGTCGAAGCGCTAGAGCAGATTAC